>JAUWKH010000250.1 GCA_030614305.1 Bacteroidota bacterium | reverse complement strand
TTTTATTAAAAGCCATAATAGGAATTGCTTTTGGAAAAAAATCAATTACTGTCCCTATTTCTAATGCACTTATCTTTGATTTAAATAATCCGAATTCAAAGTTGACACCGAATTTTGCATAAATACCCGGATATAATTTGGTTTGTTCCAAGCCCTTGGTAAAAGGAGCTCTTCCGTAAATATTATCATAAAAGTGTTTTTCGGGATCATATTTTTTAGTGGTAATTTCATATTCATAAATTGATGAAGTGAAATTAAGAATATATAAATAAACAGGTTTTGCAAAACCTAAGGATGCTCCACCAAAATAAAAATATCGTAATTCAACTCCTCCCCAATAAGGTTTTCTGTTTAAAAGTTTTTGAAAACCGATGCCTCCTCTTAAAATATAAACATAGTTTAGCTTACCGTAAACATATCTTTTAGCATTAATAAAATAAATATTGTAAGTTTTAACTTGCTTAGGCGATTTCATTCCAACAAAATCAAACTCAAGCAGTCTTTTTTTAAAAACTGTGATGTTTTTTCCTTTCCTGAATTCAGCTCCCCAACCTAAATTATGAAAAATAATGCCTCCGCTTATTTCTTTGATATATATTACGCTATCATAAATATTTTCGTTTTCGGGAATATCTTGCGAAAACAATAATGAATTGCTTGTGAATAGAATAAATAATAACGATATGCTGAAAATAAATCTCATTAATATCTTTGCTCAACCTGGTATTTATGCGATTCACCGTATGCAGGGCATTTATGACTTGATTTGCATGATGAAAAAAGTATTATAAATAAAACTACAGTTGAAAGTATTATTAAAAATTTTTTCATGAGAATATAAATTTTAATATTAATTACAAAGAAAACAGATTTTATTCATAATAACAAGAATTTTTAAAAGATATTGTTTTAAAAAATGTCATAAAATAATTCAGGAACTTTTACTATTAAATTTCGTATACGAGAGATGATTAATTAGAGGCAGTCTATAAAATCACATTCTAACAATTTAAGATTTTAGAATTCAGATTTGAAATTTAAAATTATATTAATTATAAGCGAAAAAAAAATAAAAATCTAAAATCTAAAATCATAAATCTAAATTTTGTCAATATAATTTAATTTATAGACAGGCACTATCGTAATATTTTTTAACTTTTTTAATATGAACTCAAATCAAAAAGGATATATAAAATTTTCTCATACCGAAACCTTAATGCCCCAAGAAGAGATGCTTGAAATTAGTAAGAAAAAAAGCAATCTTACTATAGGACTACCAAAAGAAAGTATTCAGCAGGAAAATCGTATCTGTTTGGTGCCCAAAGCAGTAGGCTTGTTAGTTAAGAACGGACATAAAGTGCTTGTAGAAAATGATGCAGGCAAGGCAGCTCATTTCTCTGATAATGAATACAGCGAAGCAGGCGGACAAATTGTTTCCAATTCTGAAGAAATTTTTAAAGCGGATATAATTCTTAAAGTTGCTCCTTTAACCGATAATGAAATAGAAATATTAAAGTCAAAACAAGCTATATTTTCGTCTTTGCAATTGCCATCTAAAGATAAAAATTATTTTAAAAAGCTGATTGCTAAAAAATCAACTGCCATTGCATTTGAGAAAATACAGGATAAGTCGGGTACTTTTCCGGTAATCCGTTCAACAAGTGAGATTATCGGGGCAACATCAATTTTTATTGCAGCTAAATATTTATGCAATCCCGAATACGGTAAAGGAAGCATGCTTGGAGGTTTTACCGGAATAACTCCCACTGAAGTTGTTATTTTAGGAGCTGGTACTGTTGCTGAAAATGCCGCCAGAGTGGCAATGGGAATGGGTGCTATGGTTAAAATATTTGATAATTCAATTTATAAACTTCGTAGATTACAAAATAATTTGGGAACAAGATTATTTACATCTATCTTTCAACCCGAAGTTCTTTTAAAATCTCTTAAAACAGCCGATGTTGTTATTGGTGCTGTGCATTCAAGCGAAGGCATGACTCCATGTTTGGTTTCTGAAGATATGGTGCGACAAATGAAGTACGGCTCTGTAATAATTGATGTAAGTATTGACCAGGGCGGTTGTATTGAAACCTCCAGTCCTAGAACACATAAAAACCCGGTGTTTAAAAAATATGACGTTACCCATTATTGTGTGCCGAATATTGCATCTATGGTTCCACATACCGCTTCTTATGCCTTAAGTAATTTATTTGCTCCTGTAATCCTGAAAATCGGTGAAGCAGGAGGCGTGGAAAATTACCTGAAATCCGATTTCGGACTTTGTAAAGGTGTTTATCTGTTTAATGGTATCCTAACAAATGAACAGATAAGCGAACTTTATGGAATTCCTTTTCAGGATATTGAATTACTTATGGCTGCTTTTCATTAATTTTACTTTTGTTTTAATATGAGCAAGATAAAAGTAATTAAAGCAATCAACTATCCGATTTATGTTGAGGAGGCTTCATTAAGCCGGTTAAATAAATATATCAATTCTTTTGAGTTTAAATACAGTAAATTTCTGATTTTGGTTGATGAAAATGTAAAGCAGTTTTGTTTACCTGTTTTAATTAAAAATGTTGATAAATTAAAATTTTCAGAGATTATTGAAATCAGAAGTGGGGAAGAAAACAAAACAATTGAAACCTGTGAACTGCTATGGCAAAAATTAATTGATTTAAAAGCCGACAGAAAATCGGTATTTATTAATTTTGGAGGAGGTGTGATTTCAGATATGGGTGGTTTTGTTGCTTCAACTTACATGAGGGGAATAAAATATATAAATATCCCAACTACTTTATTATCACAAGTTGATGCCTCAATAGGAGGGAAGGTTGGTGTAAATCAGAATAAACTAAAAAATCAAATCGGATTATTTTCAAATCCTGAAGCTGTTTTTATTAACCCTGTATTTTTAAAAACTTTACCCGAAAAACAACTTTTATCAGGTTTTGCCGAGATTATTAAACATGCTTTAATTGCAGATGCAGATTATTGGAAATTGATTAAAAAACAGCCGGTTGATAAAATTAGAGAATGGGAAAATATTATTTTAAGCTCTGTTGAAATCAAAAATGAAATTGTTAAAAATGATCCTAAAGAAGAAAATTTACGAAAAGTTTTAAATTTCGGTCATACTTTCGGGCATGCTTTTGAAACATTTTCTTTAAAGTTTAATTATAAATTTTTATCTCACGGCGAAGCAGTTGCAATGGGAATGATATGCGAATCTTATCTTTCATATAAAATTGCAGGTTTACCAAAATCCCAACTGGATGAAATTGTTAAATATATTCTTTCAAATTTTGAGTATTATAAAATTGGAAAAAATAATATTGATGAAATTTTTAATTTTATGATTCATGATAAAAAAAGGGAAAATAATAATTTAAATTTCACATTATTATCTTTAATCGGGAAAGCTGTAATTAATAAAAATTGCAGTAATGATTTGATAAAACAATGTATTAATTATTATTGTTCT
>JAUWKH010000292.1 GCA_030614305.1 Bacteroidota bacterium | reverse complement strand
TGCTGGCATTGGCAATTGAAAATGCTACAGGAAAAAAATTCACAGATTATTTTGAAGAAAAAATATGGCAGCCTCTTGGAATGGAATCTGATGCAAGCTGGAATTATGACAGTAAAAAACACGGAACTATAAAAGCATTCTGCTGCCTGAATGCAAGAGCAATTGATTTTGCAAAATTCGGCAGGTTATACCTGAATAAAGGCGTATGGAACGGAAAACAAATAGTTCCTGAAGAATGGGTTGAGAGGTCAACATCAATTATTAATAATTCATTGGACTCACAAAATTATCCATACACTTATTTTTGGCGTGTGAAAGATGACGGTGCATTTTTCGCAAAAGGAGTGCTGGGACAATACATTTATGTTTTTCCTGAGAAAAATTTAATTTTTATAAGATTAGGAAAAAAATATGGCAAAATAAACTGGGCTGACTTTTTTGAAGATATTTCAAAGGAGCTTTGATTCTTTAAATACAATTATATTTTTTTATTAAGCCGCTTAGCTGATCATCCGCTAAGCGCCTTGGAGGCGCTAAGCGGGTTTTAAGCAGTTCAAAACTGCTTAACGGCTAAAATTTAAACAGTTTCTAAGTTTTTTCCCTTGTATCAATATACTGTTTCACTAACAATTCCGCTTTCTCAAAATGGTCTTCTGTAACGAAAACCCTGCTTGAATCTTCAGGTGCTCCTGAAACCCAGCCTGCTGCAAGGCTTTCCCGCAAGGTGTTTCTTACCAAAGCACCAATGCTATTTTCTTCCAAAATGTTTTTAACGAAATTTGCTTCAATATTTGAGCCGGTAAAAACCAATTTTAAATCTTCTTGTTCTGTCATTTTTAATTCTCCTTTTTAAATTTATTAGTTTTTATACTGTATTTAATTATTTAATATTAAAAATTCACTGATAAAATAACGGTCACAGGTAATCAGTTTTAATAAATATAAACTTGTTTTTAAGTCTCCTGTTTTACACACTGTTAAATTTCTGCCACTCATCCGGTATCCTTTATTAATTGTCTTGATTTTTTCACCTTTTAAATTATAAATTTCTATCTCAACTTCACTATTAAAAGGTAAAACATAATCAATATTTATAAATTCATTCGCAGGATTAGGATAGATATTTATTAAATTTAAAACCACATTTTTATCATACGAAATCAAACCAACAGGCGGATTTGTATTATAAAAAATAAAGTTACCTTTATTGCTATCCCAATTGGTTATCACCAAATCACCATCATAACAATACTCATATTGAATTTCCAGTTCATCTCCGGCAAACAACCCGGTTTTAAATGAAATCCGGTTTTTGCCGGGAATATAAGAATAATCAGAAGGCTCTAATAAAACTCCATTTTTATAGATGCTTAAAATATTTTCAATTATTTTTTTACTTAAATGAATTGTTGCAGATTCAATGCCAATCAGGATATTTTCATTCATAAACCGAATATTTTCTTTGCCAAGGTCGGCAATCTGAATAGCTTCCACAACAGAGGTTGATTCAGATGTATATGATGGATCTAGTTGAAAATTCACACCATTACCAATTGCAATTTTAATTGGCAGCCACCAACCGCCGTAAATCAGATCCAATATGTCATCACGAGTAACATCTGCAAGCAAAATACCGGAGCCGTAACCAAAATAATTTGATAACCATGAAGCACTGCTGCTTGCCGGAATTCCCTCATCAAAATCATATAAACGGACTTTACCGTCACCACCCAACTGACTGTTACCTGTCATGACTATTGCAGGGAAAGTATCGCTGCCAATAAAGCCAATATCAAGCGAATTCATATAATTTTCATTTTCATCAGAATACCATGCAGGAGTTTCCGATATTATTCCATCATTATTTGCGAGATAGATATAATTAGGAGTTTCTTCGCAGGAAAAGATCAAATCCAAAAAACCGTTTCCATCCATATCTGCAAAATCAACATCCATAGCCCCCATTTGAATTGCAGATGTCCACTGGGGATTTTGTTCAAAGGTGCCATCTGTGTTATAAAATATTTTTCCGCTATCAAATAAGCTGCTATAAGGTTCACCGGCAGCAGCAGCAAGGTCAAGATCGCCATCTCCGTCAGCATCACCCAAAGCACAACTGAATGTGTAAAATTCAGATGATTCAAAAGAGGGTGAAGCTTCCAACTCGCCTTCAATATTATAATAAACTTTCACCTTGCCGGGATCAGAAAATCCGGATGGTCCGATATAAACCGAAACAGCTACATCAATCCAGCCATCGCTATTGATATCTCCAACTGCAAGATGTCCGTGATAATCAATGTCTGCTGATTGCCAGTCGGGATTATTAGGAAAAGTACCATCTCCATTGTTATAATAAACAACCAAATGCTGACGATAAATATCATTACCATCAGCAACAATAATATCTTTCCATCCATCACCGTTAATATCTGCCAGTCCTAAACCTGTTGATACCTGTCCGTTAGGATTTGACTCCCAGTCGGGTGTTAAATTATAAGGAATATTCTGAGCTTTTATAACTGTAATGGTTAATAGCATTGCTAATAAGAAAGCAAAATGTTTCATGATATTATTTTTTAGTAAAGATAAGAAAATTTCTGTAAGCGTTTACAACTAAAAAAATATATTTCCCTTCTTAGATTGAAATTTAATATTTGTGATTAAAGATTTTAGATTAAAACGAATATTTTTAAGGCACATAATCAAATTCGTAATTCGTAATCCATAATCCGTAATTCGTAAAAATTAGTGGTTATGCGAATCAAGGGTTGAAATAGGCTTTTTTTACCACAAAGTCTCACAAAGGATTTCACTAAGTTACACTAAGTACTAATATATTACCCGTTTAATACCGTCTTTCAAATGTCTGACATTAAAGT
>JAUWKH010000068.1 GCA_030614305.1 Bacteroidota bacterium | reverse complement strand
TGGCCACTAATTACACATATAATCACTGATATATTATTCGTGATTATCAGCGTAATCCGTGTTATCTGTGTTCTATTCATTAATAAATGTTTGTTTCTTCCGTTTTATTTGTATTTTTGTCAAAACACAATAGTCTTTTAACATATTTTTGTCGGGGGAATGCCGGAAGCGATGGAGCTTTATATTTCTGATGAAAAACTTGTTGAAACATCGCATGTTCACAATAATATTATCACATCATTAAAATATGATTTTGCAAAATAAAGATGATATTTTCAAACCTTTTGATTTCGTTGCCATTATATATGTGCTTTGAATTACCATAAAATCTCAAATAAAATACAGATGAATATATGTTATATGATATATATTACATATAATTACAACCAAATTAATGCATTTTAGGCTTTATGTTAAAAAAAATCACAAAAAATTTAACACCACCAAGGAATTGGAAAATACCGGTTATTCTTATACTGGAAATATTCACAGGCTTAGGAGCCTATTCAATTTATTTATCAAAAGCATGGTCGTATCTGTCTGAAGACCCGAAAACTTGCGTAAATTGTCATATTATGGCAACCCAATATGTTACATGGAATCATAGTTCACACAGAGAGGTGGCCAATTGTAACGATTGTCATGTACCGCATGATAATTCCTTTAACAAATACTATTTTAAAGCCAAGGATGGCCTTAATCATGCCTCATTATTTACTATAAGAGCTGAAAGACAAGTGATTAATATTGCTAAAGAGAGTAAAGAAGTAGTAAAAGAAAATTGTATCAGATGTCATACACATTTATTCGATCAATCGAAATTAATTTCACAAACAAAAGGTAACTATCAGGTTCATAATACAGATAGAAAATGTTGGGAATGTCATAGAGATATCCCACACGGTAATGTACGTAGTTTATCAAGTGTGCCAAATGCAATGGTTCCCGTGCCGGAAAGTCCGGTTCCGGATTGGTTAAAAAAATTAGTTAAAAATAAAAATTAAATATTGAATTATGAAAACAAATAACGAACAAGTAAAACGTAAGCCATGGTTAAATTGGGTATTATTTTTAAGTACTATGGTAATAATATTTCTTTTGGGATTACTTGCATCTTCAATCATGGAAAGAAGGACTGAAGCCGTATTTGTTTATACACCACAAGTAGAGCTTTCAGATTGGGAACCCAGAAATGAAGTTTGGGGTGAGAATTACCCAAAAGAATTTCAATCTTATTATCAAACCGAAGACACTACTTTTAAATCAAAGTACAATGGCAATGCTATGATTGATATGCTCGAAGTAGATCCCCGATTGGTTGTTCTTTGGGCTGGATACGGATTTTCACAGGATTACAATCAGGGCAGAGGACATTATTATGCAATTACAGATATTCACAATACATTAAGAACCGGCAGTCCAACCGGAAAAGATGACGGACCCATGCCAACTACCTGCTGGACATGTAAAAGTCCTGATGTTCCGAGGGTAATGAACGACGATGGAGTTGCAGAATTTTATTCGGGAAAATGGGCAAGATTAGGCTCGGAAATTGTTAACCCAATCGGTTGTGCCGATTGTCATGATCCTGAAAATATGAGCCTTCGTATTTCCAGACCAGCCCTTATTGAAGCTTTCGCAAGACAAGGGAAAGACATCACTAAAGCAACTCATCAGGAAATGAGATCGTTGGTTTGTGCTCAATGCCACGTAGAATATTACTTTGATAAAAATATGTTTGAAGGTAGCGACTATCTGGCTTATCCATGGGACAAAGGTATGACTTGCGAAGACGCCGAAGCTTATTATGATGAAATAGGTTTTAAAGATTGGACTCATAAATTAAGTAAGGCTCCAATGCTAAAAACACAACATCCTGATTATGAGATTTATCTTACAGGTGTTCATGCTGACAGAGGTGTTTCCTGTGCCGATTGTCATATGCCTTATAAAAGTGAAGGTGGTGTAAAATATACCGACCACAAAATTCAAAGTCCTCTCAATAATGTTGCTAATTCTTGCCAGGTTTGTCACCGTGAGGAAACTGAGAAATTAATTGCTAATGTATATGAAAGACAAGATAGAATTATTGAAAATAGAGATAAATTAGAAGAATTAATAGTTCGTGCTCATGTTGAAGCAAAATTTGCCTGGGATAAAGGAGCTACTCAAGAGCAGATGAAAGATATTTTAATGGATATTCGTCATGCGCAATGGAGATGGGATTATGCAGCAGCCAGTCATGGAGGTTCATTCCATTCACCTGTAGAAACCGGACGAATTATTTCAACCGGCATTACTGTCACTCAGGAAGGCAGAATTAAATTAGCGAGATTATTGGCTGAACTTGGCTATAATGAAGAAATACCTTATCCGGATATTTCTACAAAAGCAAAAGCTCAAGAATATATCGGCATGGATGCTGAAAAACTAAAAAGTGAAAAACAGGAATTTCTAAATACTTTAGTTCCGCAATGGCTGGAAAAGGCTAAAGAAAGAGAAGATTCATGGGGTATTAAAAGTCTTTGATTAGTATAGATATTAATGAGTAATTATAAAAAGATTATCTGGCAATATCCATGGAGGTATGCCGAGAGTTTTATTATTGCAATTGCTTTATTGATTTTAGGTTTTGCAATAAATTATATTGGAAAAAATACAGTATCTTCCATTCAATGGCCGGTTAACTTATATTTGGGGATAGCGATAATAATTCTATTATTGCTCATTTATTTTCTTTTTAAGAAAAAACCATTTGTTAAATGGCTTTCCAGTATACCGGCTGCAATAAGTGCAATTTGTTTTTACACTTTTCTTGTATTATTAATGGGTTTTATCCCTCAGGGATCACCAAAAGCAAGTGGTCTTGTTCATGAAATTGGTTTGTCTGATATAGTTTCAAGTCATGCATTCTTATTTGCACAAATCTATTTCTTAGTTATTTTAGGACTGGTAACTTTAAGAAGAAGCTTTCCTTTAAAGGGTAATAATACTGGTTTTTTCTTAAATCATTTTGGACTATGGCTAACCTTGTTTGCTGCGAGTATTGGTGCAGGAGATTTACAAAGAGTTACTATTACGGTAAGTAAAACAAATGCCGTATATTATGGAGTAAATCAGAAAGGAGAAACTATTCATGATTTAGGTGTTGCAATACAACTTAAAGAATTTAATATAGAAGAATATTCTCCAAAAGCATTTATTATTGACAATAAATCAGGGGATATTTTGAGCAAGCAAATTTTTTATCTGGAAAAAGGTAATAAAGGTGAAATTATGGATTGGGAGGTAGAGGTAGATGACTTTTTTGAATATGGTGTTTGTATGGGTGAGAAATTTCATCCTGTATATGATATTGGTGCTGCACCGGCTGCTTATGTAATCACTAAAAATATAAAAACTAATGAAATAAATGAAGGTTGGATAAGTTGTGGGAGTTTTAGGTTTCAGGGAAATTTTTTAAAATTATCTGATAGAATGTTACTCGTAATGGCTGAGCCTGAACCTAAAAAATATTCTTCTAAAGTTAAAATTTATACTACTTCAGGTGATGATTTTGAAACTACGATTGAAGTAAATAAACCGGTTACTGTAAACGGGTGGAAAATTTATCAGTTAGATTATAACCACGCTATGGGGAAATGGTCGGATATAAGTATTTTAGAATTGGTTAAAGATCCCTGGATTCCGGTTGTATATTTTGGAATATTTATGCTGATTGCCGGAGCACTTTATATGTTTTGGATTGGAAATAAGAAAAAAATAGATTAATGTATATCCTTAACTTTAATAATACAGCTTTTATAACTATTGCATTATGGATAATAGGGTTGCTATTTATTTTAGTTGATAAAAAACTAAAAAATGCTCGATTAATTGGTAATCTGTTTTCTATTATCGGTACATTAGTTATTATTGGTTTCTTAATTTTTTTATGGATAGAAATTGAAAGACCACCCCTACGTACACTTGGAGAAACAAGACTGTGGTATGCTATGTTTCTGCCAATAGTAGGCATCCTTACTTTTATCAGGTGGCAATATAAATGGTTTTTATTCTATAGTTTGGGACTGGCAATATTATTTTTAACAATCAATATTATTAACCCTGAAAATTTTGACAAAACACTTATGCCGGCTTTACAAAGCCCATGGTTTGTGCCTCATGTTATAGTTTATATTCTTTCATATGCATTATTAGGTGTTTCGTCAGTTGTTTCAGCATGGGGACTTTATTTAATCAAATTCAAAACATTTAAACCAGAACTCCTAAACAAAGCAGATAATCTTGTTTATATGGGATTCTCATTACTCACCTTAGGCTTATTGTTTGGTGCTTTATGGGCAAAAGAGGCCTGGGGGCATTACTGGACATGGGATCCTAAAGAAACCTGGGCTTTACTTACCTGGTTATGTTACCTGCTATATATACATTTTAGATATAAAAACAAACAAAAAATAATTACCGCCCTCTGGATACTTGCTTTAGCATTTATTGTACTTTTGATTTGTTGGATAGGAATTAATTATCTTGCAGTAAGTGGATATTCTGTGCATACATATTCCAGCTAATATTGATATTAAATTATGGATAAAATAAAAGAATTCAGGGAATATAGAAAAAGAATGAACGATAAATTACTGGCTGGAAACAATAAAGTCATTAAACGAATATTTAATCTTGACACAAATGCTTATACTGATGGAGCTTTACCGGCAAAAACCAAAGAGATGTTAGGATTGGTAAGCTCAATGGTTTTACGTTGTGACGATTGCATTAAATACCACCTGGAAAAATGTCACGAACACGGGATTAATAATGAACAAATCCATGAAATATTTGCAATCGCAAATTTAATTGGCGGAACTATTGTTATACCACACACCAGAAGAGCAATTGAATATTGGGAATTATTATGTCAGACAAAAGATTAATACTGATAGATATAATGATTTTTTAATAGATATATTTAATGAATTAGTCATCCTGACAAATGAAATGTCGCCATATTTATTGTTGGGGTTTTTGTTTGCTGGCATATTACATGTTTTTAACTGTAAAAGGAATGACCTGTAATCACTGTAAAGCAATTTATGTTTTGCTTCTTCCTGCTCCGAATCAATTGCAAAATCTAAAATGTCATTTATAGACTTATTTTCACTGTTCTGTAATTTATATTTAATATTTTAATATATTTGCTGTTTTTCAAATTTATTTCTTTTTTGTAGTAATGAATAAAGAACCAAACTCATTTAAAAAATCAATTTCTTATTTCCCAAAAGAGTATTTATTAATTGTTCTCTTTGTCCTGTTAAGCATTCAAAATATATTTGCGGAAGAAAACATTCAGCGACTTGAAAGCAAGTTGTTAAATCTGCCCGATGATACTGTAAAAGTAAATATATTAATCAAATTAGGAGAGCAGTATTGTAGCATAGACAATGAAAAAGCCCTGATGTATCTTCAGGAAGCATTTACAATCTCAACATCTCAAAAATACACAGAAGGCATCGGAAAAAGCCTTCTGTGGCAAGGCCGTGTGTATTATTACAAAGACGACTACTCCCTTTCTGTCAAATATCTTGACAAGGCCAAAGAAATACTGGAAACCACAAATGAATTGGACGCCCTTGCTTTTCTCTATTTTGCGAAAGGAGAAATTTGCAGCATCCGGGGTGATTACATTCATGCTATGGAAATGTACAAAGCCGCCATTAAGCTTACTGAAAAAACAGGGAACCTGAAACTCAAGTCATCATACTACAGCAGCATGGGAATGGTGCTTCTTAACAGGAAATATCCGAAAAAAGCATTGGATTATTTCAGGGAAACACTCTCTATAAAGAAGGCTATTGATGACCAACAAGGAATCTCAAACACCTTAACCTGCATTGGTAATTCGCACGAAGAATTGGGAGAGCTTGATTCTTCCTTAATATACTATAACCGGGCTTTAAAAATTCGTTCCAACCTGAAAATAGACAGGGCAATCGCTGGTTCAGAATATAACATAGGCGGAATACTTATAAAAATGGGCAAGTATATACGAGCAGAAGAATCCTTACAAATTGCACTTGATAACTTTATCATGCTTGAGGAAAAAACCGGTATTATTATTACAAACCTAAGATTGGCAGTTGCCAGAAATTATCAAGGGAAAACCGATGCTGTTCGTCTTGCTGAGAGTGCATTGTCAATGGCCAAAAAAATTGACAATCCGTCCCTTATCAGCCATGGGTACGAAATATTGTCCGACATATCCTTTTATAATAAAAATTACAAAAAATCTCATGAATACTTGTTAAAGCACAAAACTTTACAGGACAGCTTATTCACTGCCGATAAAGAGCGATTACTGACTGAGTTTGAAGCGAAATTTCAATCGGAACGAAAGGATAATGAAATAAGGTTTCTTAAAGACAAAATTAAAATTCAACAGAAAAATAATATTTTATTAACTACCCTGATCACTGTTTTGGTTGGAGTTATTGTTCTTCTGATTTTCCTGTTCAGATTTAAATCAACAGCATTAAACCGGCAAAAGAAGTTAATAGAGCAGGGAAATATCATACATGTCCAGGAAAACAAGATCATTGAAAAGGAAAACCTGATCTTAAAGG
Source organism: Bacteroidota bacterium (assembly GCA_030614305.1). Lineage (GTDB taxonomy): Bacteria > Bacteroidota > Bacteroidia > Bacteroidales > JADFUO01 > JADFUO01. The sequence continues at coordinate 1,361 of JAUWKH010000068.1, read as the reverse complement.
AACAATTGGAGTCGAAAAACAGGGAACTTGCTTCAAAAGCTTTAGAAATGATTCGATTTAATGATACTATTTCGATCGTTATTGAAAAACTGGAAGGTTTTAATAGTGAAATAAATATAAACCCGGAAGAGTCAAAACACATAAAAAATATAATTTATGAACTTGAAAATCAAACAAAACAAAATATCTGGAATGAATTTGACAAGATTTTCAAGAATATACATTCAGGGTTTTACGATAAGTTACTTGAAATATGCCCTGATCTTACAGCAACAGAAATAAAAACAGCAGCCCTTCTAAAACTGAACCTGACCACAAAAGAAATTGCTGCTATTACTTTTAAATCGGAAGGAGGCATTAAAACCACACGCTACCGTTTAAGAAAAAAACTGAACTTTTCGTCTGATGAAAAACTGGTACCTTTCCTTATGAAGATTTAGTAAATTTCAAGATTCTACAGTTATTTTAATGAAAATATAAATATTACTGAGTTCTGAATTTCATTTAGTTGCAGGAATTGTGACTTTTTGAAACCTCCTGTGTTACTTTTTTATGACCTGTTAAATTTTGATACCCGTTAAAGTCACAATATTTTTGCCAAACAATCTTCATAAAGTTTATATGAAAAATAAAGATCAAAATACAGGTAAAAAAAAGAAACCTAAAAAAAAGAAAGCAGAAGTTGATCCAATCTCCGAGCTTAAAAATAAAATAAAACAACAAAGAGGTGCATTAAATAAAATTCTAAAACATATACAAGATGAAAAGAAAACGGATAATTAAAACAATTACAAAATTTGCAAGAATAAAAATGATGGTGTTCTTGCAGCTTACTTTAATAATAGGACTCACTGATTATACCATTGCACAGGAACTTAATCCAAGTGTAATATCTACAGGTGGGGAAACATTCACAGCCTCCGGCTTTTCCCTTGATTTCGTAATTGGTGAAATAGTTACTGAGTCGTATGCAGAACAGGGAGTTATGCTTACGCAGGGATTCTTGCAAGGAAAGAAAGATGGAATGGCAATTAATGAACAAATTATTAGTATTGACGATATTGATGTTTACCCTAATCCATCTAACTATCTGCTTAACATCATGTGCAAAGTTAAAGATATGCCCGTACGTATTGAAATAATTGATATACAGGGTTGTATAGTTAGCTCAGTACAATTTAAAAACAACCCAATGGCAGTTAGTCTAAACCAATTAAATCCAGGTCTTTATATGCTGAGATTAATATTCCCCGATCACAATTATGTAAGTAAAAAAATCATCAAAAAATAAATCTTTAACTAAAATCCTTAAAAAATGAAAAAAATGAATTTAATGCTTCTGTTCCTAATTATTATTGGAT
>JAUWKH010000338.1 GCA_030614305.1 Bacteroidota bacterium | reverse complement strand
AATTTTGAATTTCAATTGCCCTTATTAAGCGTTTTCTGTCTTTTGAGTCGGTTACATTATGTATTGCACGAAATGAAGAAAGCATTTTAATTAATTCACACGTTTTCTTTTTTTCCATTTTTTTCCTTAAGCTTTTGTTTTCGGGAACTTTCACCAGCTTATAACCTTTTAATACAGCTTCAATATACAAACCCGTACCACCGCAAAGAACAGGTAATTTTTGTCTTGAAATAATATTTTTATAAATTTCCAGAAAATCCCTTTGATATTCATAAACATTATATTCATAACCGGGATCAACAATATCAATCAAAAAATAAGGAATCTTATTCCCATCCACAATATAGTCATCATAGTCTTTTCCCGTACTCAAATCCATGCCTTTATAAACCTGCCTTGAATCAGCGCTTATAACTTCGCCGTTCAGTTTGGCAGCAACATTAGCCGCTAATCGGGTTTTTCCGGTTGCTGTAGGTCCGAGTATTGTTATCATTTTTATATGATTATGTATATTTGTGGTCAGACTGTTTTATTATAGTATTTCAAGGTTATTTCAACGTCAAACATCAAACGTCAAACTGTCTTATATTCCTTCTCCTTATTAATTAAAAAATCCCTTATCTCATTTAATTCTTCAATCTTTGAATTTTGAAACGAAAACTTATCAAAATTAACATTTAAATCTTTAATCTGATTTTTATAAAATTTTTTAAGAAACTCCATCAAACATTCTTCATCAGTAAGGTTAATTTCTTTTTGTTTTGATTTCAGATATTGTAAAATTCTTAAACCGTCAACTTTATTACGGCATGCTTTAATAAATTTATCTTCGGTTTTACAATTTTCCCTGATAGGTTTCCACAAATTTAAATTAAACTGAGATTCAAGAAAATCGCTCATAGGGGTTTTTATATCATTATAAAACAATGAAGAAAAAAGATCATAAGTTTTTCCCACATCATTAAAAAGAGAGTAATAATAAACCGGATAACTGCTCCAGTCGCCTGATCTTCCTTTTATCATAGCCGGTCCCGTACCAAAAAACACCCTGTTTGAAAATCGTGCTGCCGGATAAACTTTTTCGTTGTTCCATAAAATTATCTCTCCAAATTTCCGCAACTTCTGTAAAAAATAAAAATCTTCTCCGCTTTTATGTGGGGTAATTCCGTTAATACCTCTGTATGCCCATACCGGCAAAGCAATCGCAGATCCCAAAGCAGTAAAATTATACGGATTATTAATCTTCGTTAGATTTATAGAATAATAACGAATATAAATTTCATAACGCAAAATAGCTCTGTTTGCAGTTTCATCATTAGTTAAATTATGATAATACGGAACCGACAAAGCAACTGCATCAGGATTTTGAATGAAATTATTTATAACTGATTGGAAATAATTCTCAGAAAAAACAGTATCCGCATCAAGGCTGATGATTATATCATTCTTATCAGCAATTTTATTAATGGCATCCATTAGAGTTTTCCGTGCCCAACCAACACCGTATTTTTTTCCTTTCCAGCCATTTCCTTTTGAACACCTGTCAATAATCGTTATAGGAAATTCCCTGATGCTTTTCAGATATTCTATTGATCTTAAATTGTTTTCACAAATATTGATTTTTTCGGTTTGCGACCACCAATCATCGGGCTGGTTAACACAAACAAATAATTCATAATTTTTATAAGTCTGTTTTTTAACCGATTTAATAACAGAAGACATATAATCCGGTTCATCCATAACCGGTAAGGCAATGTATATTTTTGATTTAATGTATTTCTTACCTGCTAACATACAATAATTATTATTGAATTGGGAAATAGTGGGGAATCCATCCATACGGACCCATGCGGGCTAATGAAACGAAGTAAATCCGTATGGACTTCGTGTCGCTTGCTTCGCTTCGTACGGACGCCCTTCGGTTGTAAGGGAAATAAGGGGAATACCTTTATGCCTTTATACCCCATACACCGCATCCTGACTATCGGGATCAATCACCTATTTCAAGTTCTTCAAACAAAACTCCATCTTCCAGAATTTCAACAGCTTTTAAATAGCCGTCGTCAATTTTTGTTACTATTTCAAAATATGAACTTAAATCCCATAAATTACGGGCAATAAGAGCTTTTATTTGTTGTTTAAGTAATACTTCTGAAATTTTAAATCCTTCCTCGTCTTTTTCAACACTTTCTTTTTCAGCGAATTCAATAAATTTATCAATAAACTTATCATCAATCTTAAAGTTATTTTCATAAGTTTTAAAATCTGGATATTTT
>JAUWKH010000315.1 GCA_030614305.1 Bacteroidota bacterium | reverse complement strand
TTTGGCCTATTGCTTTGGATTTTAAATACAAAGATTTAAAAGCAATGCCAGATGGATACATTGATCTTACATTGTTTAATGGAGCAATCAGAAATAGTGAGAACCAGCATATTGCAATGTTGTTACGGCAAAAAACAAAGATTTTAGTAGCTTATGGTTCATGTGCTCACATGGGAGGTATTCCGGGGTTGGCTAACTTTTCAACAAAAGAACAAATTTTTGACAGGATTTACTGCGATACCGAATCAACTGAAAACCCTGAAAAAATAAAGCCGCAACACATTTATAAAGTGCCCGAAGGAGAACTTGAACTACCTATATTTTATAATGATGTAATGCCATTGGATCAGGTGGTTTGTGTTGATTATTATCTTCCGGGTTGTCCACCACAAACCGAACGTTTGCTTGAGGTTTTTATGGCAATTGTTAACGGAAGTGAGTTACCATCAAAAAAATCTGTTATCGGTGCTTACGAAAAATCGCAATGCGATGAATGTGAAAGAAAGAAAACTGATAATAAAAGAATTAAAAAGTTTTACAGACCTTGGGAAATTGAAGATGATGGTGAAACATGTTTTTTGGAACAAGGTGTTATTTGTATGGGGCCTGCAACCAGAGGAGGTTGCGGCACAAGATGTATTAAAGGAAATGCACCTTGTCGAGGTTGTTATGGACCTCCACCTGATGTATCAGATCCTGGTGCAAAAATGCTGTCAGCTATTGCAACCATGATTGATTCCAATGATCCCGAAGAAATTGAAAATATTATTGAACAAATTGAAGATCCTGCCGGAACATTTTACCGATTCAGTTTGCCCAGCGCAATTATAAGGAGGAAAGTATTATGAAACAAATTACAATAGATCCTATTACCCGTCTTGAAGGACACGGGAAAATTGAAATATTTTTGAAAGATGACGGTGACGTGGAGAATGTTTATTTTCAGGTTCCCGAATTAAGAGGATTTGAAAAATTTTGTGAGGGAAGACCTGTAGAAGAACTTTCGCAGATTGTTACAAAAATTTGTGGTGTCTGCCCGGGATGTCACCACATGGCTTCAGGAAAAGCTGCAGATGCAGTATTCGGTGTTGAACCACCTCCTACTGCAAAAAAAATCAGGGAATTGTTTTATATGGCTCATTTTGTGCATAGTCATATTGCGCATTTTTATGCACTTGCAGCACCTGATTTTGTGGTTGGTCCTACTGCCGATGCATCTAAAAGAAATATACTCGGAGTTATTGAAAAAGTTGGTGTTGAAATTGGAACAGAAGTAATAAAACAAAGGCGTATAGCTCAGGAAATTCAGGCATTACTTGGTGGACACCAAACACATGTTGTTTTAAATATCCCCGGCGGAGTCAGAAAAGGTTTGACAGAGCAGGAACGTGAAGATATTGAAGAAAAAGCAAAAGGTTTTATTAAATTTTCTCAGTTTTCATTAAAGATATTTGATGATGTTGTTTTAGGCAATAAAGATTACGTTGACTTAATACTGAATGGACCTTATTCCTTAAATATTTATTCAATGGGTCTTGTTGATGAAAATAATAAAGTTAATTTTTATGATGGAAAAGTGAGAGTAATTGATACTTTGGGCAATGAGCATTGTAAATATGCACCTGCTGATTACAGGGAATTTATTGCTGAGAGAGTTGAACCATGGAGCTATTTAAAATTTCCTTTCCTGAAAAAAGTCGGATGGAAAGGATTTGTTGACGGTCAGGATTCCGGAGTGTATCATGCAACGCCATTATCTAGATTAAATGTTGCTGATGGGATGGCAACTCCTCTTGCCCAATCTGAATATGAAAGAATGTATGCAACTATCGGTGGGAAACCAGTTCATGCTACTTTGGCTATGCACTGGGCTCGTTTAATAGAAATGCTATACTCAGCAGAAAGATGTCTTGAATTAATAACCGACCCTGATATTACAGGCAAAGAATTAAGAGTAGAAATTGACAGATCAAATATTCCAGGCGAAGGTGTCGGAACAGTTGAAGCACAACGTGGTACATTAACACATCATTATTGGACCGACGAAAAAGGAATGGTTAAGAAAGTAAATATTATTGTCGGGACAACAAATAACAATGCTCCGATTTGTATGTCATTGAAGAAAGCTGCACAAGGTCTGATAAAAAAAGGTGTTGATGTTGACGATGGTATTTTAAATATGATAGAAATGGCATTCAGGGCATATGACCCTTGCTTTTCATGTGCTACACATCGCCTGCCAGGTGAGATGCCGTTGATTATAAATTTCCGTGATAAAGAAAGCAGCATTATCAGAACAATTAGAAGAGATTAATGAGTTTTGCACTAGCTTATGAAATATTAAGAGATAGTAAATTTTTTTATTAGTACCATTTTATTAGAATAGCACCTCCCATTCCTGTATCCATTATAAAATATGAAACATTCCATTTCTCTTTTTGAAAGATAATAAGAAAGCTAAAATTAAGTCTTTCTGAAGATATTATAGAAATGGAATGTTTGAGTTGAATATTTATTTATTACAAAACCTGCCAGATTTCTTAATT
>JAUWKH010000205.1 GCA_030614305.1 Bacteroidota bacterium | reverse complement strand
TTGTGTTAAGCAATCCTTGAGCGAGTTTAATGGTTAATTTTATATATATGCAAAAAAAATAATTATACTTAAACGCATAAACTTTGCGAATGTTGAATTAAATTTCTAATCCATACGGATTCCTTACAGTCATTGGTTTTAAGCAACTTATGTTAGAATAATTTTGTATTCTCGTTCAATGTCAGTTTAAAAGACACTGAGATTTATTTCTGTAAAAAAAGTAAGCGGCTTGGATTGCGTGGTTTTATTGCTGCTTAGAGATTCTTATGGGAATTCTAAGAAGTCTTGAACTTTTGGTTCTTTTGGTTCAAGCCAAAAGAACAATTAAAAAACTTTATAAATATTTGTGTTTAAGGTGTCCCAATGCGTAAAACAGGATTTAATCCATGTGCTTAATCTAAAATCACAAATCTAAAATCAATATCAATTTTTTATCGTCTTAACTCAAACTTTTCACCAAGATAAACTTTTCTAACATGTTCATCTGCGGCAAGTTCTTCGGAAGTGCCTGATTTCAGGATAGAACCTTCAAATAAAAGATATGACCTGTCGGTAATGGAAAGTGTTTCATGAACATTATGGTCAGTAATTAAAACACCAATATTTTTTTCTTTAAGTTTTTTAACAATATTTTGAATGTCTTCAACAGCTATAGGGTCAATACCTGCAAAGGGTTCATCAAGCAGAAAAAATTTAGGGTCAACAGCCAGTGCCCGTGCAATTTCTGTTCTTCGTCTTTCGCCACCAGATAATGTAATCCCTTTGCTTTTCCTGATATGCCGAAGCCCAAATTCGTCAAGCAGAGATTCAAGTCTTTCTTTTTGTTGTTCCTTTGAAAATTTTGTAAATTCCAGAACTGCCTTTAAATTATCCTCAACACTTAAGCCCCTAAAAATAGATGCTTCCTGTGCAAGATAACCTATACCCAGTTGAGCCCGGCGGTACATAGGTTTGTTTGTAATTTCCAGATTTTCCAAAAATACTTTTCCCGATAAGGGTTTTATCAGGCCAACTATCATGTAAAACGAAGTTGTTTTTCCTGCACCATTCGGACCAAGCAGCCCAACAATTTCACCTTGATTAACATATAAGGACACTTCATTCACTACAGTACGGTGTCTGTATTTTTTTACTAATTTTTCTGTTCGCAGGATCATAACTTGAAATTAAACTGGTACTGAACGAGAATGCAAAATATAAAACACATAACTTTAATAATATCAATACTCTAATTATTTGTATACTTGCAAAGTTTATGCGTTTCAGTATAACGTTCAAAAGTACTTATATATTTTTAAAATGAAAACTGGAATGAAAAGAAAACTGCAAATTTATCAATACCAGGATTATCCAGATGTGAAAGTCTCCAAACAGCATCTATTCTTAAAAATCTAAAAATATTTTCAATACCCACCCCTGCCTCATAATATGGTTTATCTAAAGAATAGGTTATTGAAGAAAATTTTGAATATTCTTTATTTTTTTCACTGAGTGTACCTATCACTCCTTTGATGTATGCCACCTCTCTCCATTTTAATTTTCTCATTAAGGGAATTTTATTTAAAAACAGTCCATCGAAGTGATGAGTGTAATAAACACTTATATATTGATCGCTAATAAATTCAAAATAATTCATCAGATTATAAGCATATTCATAAAACAAAAAAGTTTCATTACCCGGGTGAAGTATCAGTAAAGGATAAGGAAGCGTACCCCAGGTTTTTCCAGCTTCAATTATTATTTTTGACCAACCATAAGAAAAAACATTAAACCAATCCTTTATTCCAACCTGCAATCTGTGATACTCATATTCGCCGTTTAAAAATCCGGGAACACCATATCCATACCTGATACCAAAAACCGGATATGTGGTTCCAAGACTTATTCTTTCAAATTCACCCATTACAAATTTTTCATCATAGGCAATTCGTGTATCCAACCTTATTTCAGAAGTTATAATTGAGATTTTTTCTTCAACTTCACCATTATTGTATATTTCAATTGTTGTTGGTTCAATAGTAAATATGTCTCTGTGAATAAAGTTTATTGTATTTGAAAATCCCGTAAACCATTCATGCTGATAAAAAGCCTTATATTGCCTAACCATTGATAATTTATCTGCAGGGTTTCTTCTGAAAAACGAAGCAAAAAGATTATCTTCACTATAAGCATTCTCACTTTGACCTAACTGTTCAATATCGTATAAGTATGAAGCGCCAAAGGAGCGTCTCGGATTTTTGGAGAGCATATACAGAAATCCTAAACCATATTTGAATTTTTCATCTTTAGTTCCATAAGCAACATGAGCACTAAGCATAAGTTTCGTACTGAAATCATTACTTGTTCTGCCACCTAAGCGAAAACGCGCACCCTCAATTTCATTAAAACTTATCATTTTATAATACTGTCCTATTTCTACAGGTCCTTTAATATAATATCCATTAGTTATCATATAAATAATATCTACATAAGTCCTGAAAACCGGTATACTCTTCACAGAATCAACCATGTCATATATTGTCTGTTCTTTTTTTGTTAGACTATCGTGACGGGCATTCTCCCAAAATTCTACATCTTTATCAAAAGAACCTTCTGCAAATGAAACATTAACAGGCATTGAATAAAAACTTTTTTCTTTCGGCTTATTAAAGACAAAATTTTTATATGTTGTTGTACGGTGACCAAAAAAGCCAAGCACTCTTTTTGTATTCTCAATAACATTAAAATCAACAACCATATAATCTTTTGTAATCATCCAATACTTTCTTTCAATTTTGTCGTACTCTTGCCGAAGTTCGAGGTCGTTAATAAAATTTATGTTCGCATCGTCAACAATACGCATGTCAAGCTCCTTGATGGCATAACTTGTATCATTCACCCAAAAATTTCCAGTAAATGTTAATTCCTGTTTTCTTTTGGGTTTAAACATTATTTGATAACATAATTTATTGCCGATAATCATAGTATCAACAAGATAATATTTATAATACGACAGTCCGAAATTTGCTATTGGGCTAACAAAGTTTTTTTCAAAAATCTTTATGTAATTGTCGTATATGTTTACATTTTGGTAAAGGTCACCCAAGAATTGCGAAATACTTTCATTTTCAAATCCTGATGTTTTTGAAGCTTTAATTATTTCTTTTTTTGATTTGGAATTTCCCCGGTAATAAACATCTGATAAGGATTCTGACAAAAACAATGGCAGATATGCTTTTCCGTTTATTGTTGAAGTATCAATATAACTAAAAACAAATTTAAATGGCTTAAGAATCTTTCTGTTTCTGAATTTCTCAGTAATATTATTAGCGTCAAATTGTATTTTATTATAAACCTCGTATTGATAATAATCAAAGTTTTTTCGATTATTTACTTCCTTATTTTTAATAATTTTTCTGAGTAAAATGTCTGCAGGATTTTCTCCGGCCACAATAACAACTTCCGACAAAGAAATACTACTTTGATTTAAATAAAAATCTATAACCTGAAATATATTTTTCACCACTTTTTTGGTCACAGTATTATATCCAACAAAAGAAGCAGCAATTGAATCGGATGGATTTCTGGTTTCAAATGAATATTCACCTTCAAAATTTGTTATTGTTCCGATGTTGGTTCCTTTTAAATAAACATTAACAAAAGGAAGAGGTTGTTGATTTTCAACATCAATGATTTTCCCCATAATTTTTGTTATCTGCCCATAAGTAACTGATACCAAAACCATCAAAATAAATGACAGGATTGTTTTTCTAAAAAATCTAAGGGAAAATAGAATCATAAAAATGACTTTCAATAATATAAGATTATGGTGATAACAAATTTGAATATTCAAATTAATCCTTAGCCTAAGCCTTTCGACCGAAGGAAGTCCGTAGTAGCCTCAGCCTTGATTCAACACTACTATAAAATTCCTTCTTTTAAAATATCATGCAAATGGATTATCCCTACATATTTATTATTATCAATAACAGGAAGCTGTGTAATATTATTTTTTCTCATAATATCCAAAGCATCAACAACAAGGCTTTTTG
>JAUWKH010000123.1 GCA_030614305.1 Bacteroidota bacterium | reverse complement strand
TGCTTTCGCCACGGAACAAAACTGAGAATTTTCTGCCTTTACCAATTTTCTTAAATAACTGTTCGGTTATATTAGTGATTACATTTTCAAAAGAATCAATGTAAATTATTATGCCTTTAATAATATTCTTTTCAACTGCAGGTTTGAATAATATTTTTTCATTTACTTTTTTCCTTTCAACACCCAAATCTTCAATTTTTTTGCCCTCTGCAAGATGTATTGCAGCTTTAACAAACCTGTCGCGTGTAGAAAATGTAAAATAATCCGAATCCAGCATAATGTTTAATTCAATAATTTTTTGGGGTGGTTTGTCAAAGATCATTGAAAAAATTCCATTATCAGTGCCAATAAAATAGTGATCATCTATAAAGACAACAGTATGAGGATTTTTATCAGATTCCTCGGTATTCACACCGATAATATGAATAGTGCCTTTGGGGAAATTCTTATAACAATTCTTCAGAATAAAAGCAGCTTGTTCAATATTGAAAGGAGCAACCTGATGTGAAATATCTATAATTTTTACATCAGGAAGCAGACTTAAGATACTTCCCTTTACCGCTCCTATATAATGATCACTGTGTCCCCAGTCGCTTGTTAAAGTTATTATTGACATATATAATAAGTAATAAAAAATTAATTTAATTTTGCAGTATTCAAAATTACAAATAATATTATTGAGTAAGGTATAAAAAGTAAATAAATTAAAATGACAGCCATCTGATGACTACTTAATTACTATATAAAAATAATTATGAGCGAAAAAATCATTAGCATTGAATCATACAACCCCGTTGAAATTTTTGGGGTAAATGATACAAATCTTGAACTGTTTAAAAAATTCTTTCCTAAACTAAAAATAATTGCCAGAGGTGATATGATCAAAATTATTGGTGATGAAAAACAGGTAAATAATTTTGATAAAAAATTCTCTTTACTTCTTTTGGTTTATGACAAATTTGGGAAAATATCTGAAAATGACATTCTACAATTGATGGAATCTGAAGAAAACCACTTTCTTACAAATACCGAAAAAAACAATGATATTCTTGTTCATGGCAGGAACGGCTTACTGGTTAAAGCCCGGACAGTAAACCAACGCAAGATGGTTGAAAGTTGCAAAAAGAACGATCTGATAATTGCAATTGGTCCGGCCGGAACCGGAAAAACATATACTGCCGTTGCCCTGGCTGTAAAGGCTTTAAAAAATAAACAAGTCAAACGGATTGTTCTGACCCGACCGGCAGTTGAAGCAGGTGAAAATCTTGGCTTTTTACCGGGTGATCTTAAGGATAAATTAGACCCTTATCTGCAACCTTTGTATGATGCTTTGCGCGATATGCTTTCTACTCAAAAACTATTATCATATTTGGAAGACGGCACAATTGAAATTGCTCCTCTGGCATTTATGAGAGGAAGGACTCTTGATAATGTATTTGCAATTTTAGATGAAGCCCAAAATGCTACCCAAAACCAATTAAAAATGTTCCTTACCAGAATGGGACGTTCGGCAAAATTTATCGTTACAGGAGATATTACTCAAATTGACCTGCCACAAAATCAAAACTCAGGGCTGATTCATGCAAAAACAATTTTAAAAAATATTCCAGGAATAAGCTTTATTTTTCTTGACGAAAGAGATATTATCAGGCACAGATTAGTGACAAAAATTATTAAAGCTTATCAGGAAGAATTATTAACTTCATAAATTAATCTTTAAATGAAAAATGCAATAACAAAAACAAACTTCAACTTTCCGGGACAAATAAATTTGTATAAAGGCAAAGTAAGAGACGTTTATAATATCAATGATGAATTACTGGTAATGATAGCAACTGACCGCATTTCGGCCTTTGATGTTGTCTTACCAAAAGGAATACCATATAAAGGACAGGTTCTGAATCAGATAGCTGCAAAATTCCTGGATGCAACCAAAGACATTGTTCCAAACTGGAAAATTGCTGTTCCTGATCCGATGGTAACTGTCGGGAGATTTTGTGAGCCATTTAAAGTTGAAATGGTTATACGTGGCTACTTGTCAGGGCATGCTTGGCGCGAATACAAGCAAGGTAAAAGGACAATATGTGGTATGCCAATGCCTGACGGAATGAAGGAAAATGACAAGTTTCCCGAACCTGTCATTACTCCTACAACTAAAGCTGACATAGGTCATGATGAGGATATTTCAAAAAAGGAAATTGTTGAAAATCATTTGGTTTGTGGCATTGATTATATGATACTTGAACAATACACAAAAGAATTATTTGATAGAGGTACGGAAATTGCAGATAAAAAAGGCTTGATATTGGTTGACACTAAATATGAATTTGGTAAAGTTGGTGACAAAATTTATCTGATTGATGAAATTCACACACCGGATTCATCAAGATATTTTTACAAAGAAGGCTATGAAGAACGGCAGGCAAAAGGTGAACCGCAAAAACAACTTTCAAAAGAATTTGTCAGAGAGTGGTTAATGGAAAACGGCTTTCAGGGTAAAGAAGGACAGCAGATTCCTGAAATGACAGATGAATTTGTCAACCTTGTTTCTGACAGATACATTGAATTATTTGAAAATATTACAGGCGATAAATTTGAAAAATCCGATACTTCAAACATCATGAAAAGAGTTGAAAATAATATTCTTGAATTTCTTTCTAAATAATTTATTTAAATATGATACCTTTCTCTCCACCACGCATGGATCAAAAAATTATTGAAGAAGTAATTGATACTCTGAAATCAGGGTGGATTACCACTGGTCCGAAAACAAAGTTGTTTGAAAAAAAGATCACAGAATATGCCGGACATAAAAAAACTTTATGCGTAAGTTCAGGTTCTGCCGGATTGGAATTAATGCTAAGATGGTTCGGCGTATGTGAAGGAGATGAAGTTATCTTGCCTGCATATACATATTCTGCAACCGCAAATGTTGTTATTCATTGCGGGGCAAAGCCGGTATTTGTTGATATTAATAAAAATGATTTTAATATCTCCGTTAAGGAAATTGAAAAAGCAATAACTAACAAAACAAAAGTTATTATTCCTGTTGACCTTGCAGGATTTCCATGCGATTATAATGAAATTAATGCTTTGGTTTTAAAAGAAAAGATCAGAAAAAAATTCCATCCGAAAACCAAAGAACAGGAAAAGTTAGGAAGGATACTAATTTTAGCTGATGCTGCACATTCAATCGGAGCTGAATATTATGGGAAAAAAACAGGAAACTTAACCGACATCACAGTGTTTTCATTTCATGCAGTAAAAAACATTACTACTGCCGAAGGAGGTGCTGTTTGTTTAAATTTGCCCGAACCTTTTGACAATCAAAAAGTTTATTATTATCTTAATATAAAATCTCTTCACGGACAAACTAAAGATGCATTAGCCAAAGCTGAAGTCGGTAACTGGAGATATGACATTATTGAAGCAGGTTATAAATACAATATGACCGATATCCAGGCTTCTATGGGATTGATTGAACTGACTCGTTATGATGAAGATATGCTTGTAAAAAGAAAATATATTTTTGATGTTTATTCAGCAGCATTTTCAAAATTTAGCTGGGCACAACTACCTGTTTACAAAACAGAAAACAAAACCTCATCATATCATGTTTATCTTTTAAGAATTAAAAATATCAACGAAAGGCAAAGAGATAAAATCATACAATTAATTTTCGAAAAAAGTGTTTCGGTTAACGTTCATTTTATTCCGTTACCTATGATGACCTTTTATAAAAATCTTGGATATAATATAAATAATTATCCTGTTTCTTTCGACAATTATTCAAGAGAAATCAGTTTGCCTGTTTATTATGACCTGACAAATAAAAATGTTAATAAAATAATTGATGCAGTTATAAAATCTGTAGAAGAAGTGCTTTCACAGATATCTGCAAAATAAAATAAATATGCTAAAAAGACTGTTTGATTTTTTTTTCTCTTTAACCGGATTAATAATATTATCACCTTTGATTTTTATTATTTCTATATTTATAATTATTGATTCAAAAGGTGGTGTTTTTTATAAGCAAAAAAGAGTTGGAAAAAATAGCAGGGATTTTTCTTTAATCAAGTTCAGAACCATGGAAACCGGTTCCGACATGCAGGGTTTGCTCACTGTTGGCAGTAAAGACAGCAGAGTAACAAAAACCGGATATTTCTTAAGAAAACACAAGTTGGATGAGCTGCCGCAATTAATAAATATTTTAAAAGGAGATATGAGTTTTGTGGGCCCGAGACCTGAAGTCAGGAAATATGTTGAACTTTATAATGAAAGACAAAAACAGGTTTTGAAAATAAAACCCGGGCTTACAGATTATGCTTCTTTAGAATATATTAATGAAAGTGAAATTTTAAGCAAGGCAGCCAATCCCGAAAAAGTCTATATTGAAAAAATTATGCCGGCCAAGCTTGAACTCAATTTAAAATACATTACTGAATCCGGCATAAAGACTGATATGAAAATTATTTATAAAACCCTGAGAAAAATATTATACTAATGCTGAATAGAAATGCAAAAACTTTAAAGGTCTATTCAGCACGCATAACTAATTCCAAACTCCAAGGAGTTTGTGCGTCCAGACGGACCCATGCGGGCTAATGAAACGAAGTGAATCCGTATGGACTTCGTGTCGCTTCTTTCAGTCGTATGTATAAACAGCTTTACTTCGCAAAACTTGTTAAGAATTAGTATTTTTATTTAAAGCTTTTCTCAATTTTTTCAGCTCGTATATTTTATCCTGATAGCCGAGTTTTTCATAGGAAGTAAGCAGCTCATTTATAAATCGTTTAGCTATTGTAATATTATCGCAAGGATTAAAATATTTTTTATCGTGTTTTAAACTTAATTGTTTTAGAAATAATTCTATTTCCCTTCGGGTAAAAACAGCACCCTTATTAAATGGATTGATATAAAATAAAACCTCATCTTTTTTTACTACTATGAATTTTTCATTCTTGATCTCATCAGAATAAGCCAGAATAAAATGTTTGGGAAGATTTACACCATAAACCGGCATTTTCAAACTTTGGGCAATAATAATATAGAGCATCCCAATAGAGATTGGATTACCCTTTTTTGATTCAAGTAAATTATTTATGAAAAAATTTTCAGGAGTATAAATATTACTTTTATTACTTGTAAATTTATGAATATCAAAAAGAATATGATTTATAACTTTAATTTTTTCTAATGCTGTAAGATAATTATTCAGTTCAAGCCAAATATCCTGGACGATTTTTGAAATTTGCCTTGTAATCTTATCCTTATCAAGATCAGGATATTGATACTGCGACAGCAAAATAAATCCATGTAAAAGGTCTTTATAATTATTTTGAGACCATTTTTTTAACTCAACAAATAAATCATCAAATTGAATTTTATGAATAATATTCTCTATTCTTTGTTGAATCAAGTTGTCAAATGAATTCTCCCATGCGTTTTCAAGAGAAGGGACTGCATCAACACCATAAGTAAATATCTTGTCCTTTATTTGATCAAACATTCTGTTATCAGGCTCATCCAGCAAGCTGATCAAAGCACCCAATTCTTTATCTTTTTGTTCTTTTTCCATTTATATTATTTAGAATACTTTATAAGTATTAAACTGTTACAAAGATAATAAAAATATTGGGTTAGCTGGTAAGCGGTTTTGAAATTAATAACTTTCTGATAATTTTACTTGGTTAAACAATTTAAAATTAG
>JAUWKH010000378.1 GCA_030614305.1 Bacteroidota bacterium | reverse complement strand
TTATGTTGAGCAAATCAGCAAATCTTGTAATTAAATTTTCCAAAACCGGAATTATCTGTAACTTTACAACATTAATTTCAAATAATAATGAAGAATTTTATTTCACAAATCAGTCCTTTTAAATCAATATGGTATCTTATTCTTGCAAACATTGTTCTTAGCTTTTTAGTTGTAGTATTATTCATGCATTGGGCTTTTAATAGTTTTGAGAATTTCTTATTAGCTTTAAGCTGGTGTTTTTTTATTTGTATAACTCAATGGGTGGGACATCACTGGATCAATGTTCAACTTAATAAAAAATTTAGTTGGATAGATGCTCCGGTAAAAAGAACAATAATCGGCGTATTTTCATTGGTTATTTATGCTGTAGTTGCATTCACAATCGTACAATTAATTATGTTCTATATTTCTTATGGCCGGTTTCCTGAAGATACATGGAATTGGATTTTACAATATACTATCTATCCAATTATTATCGCATTTGTTATTTCGTTTATATTAACTACATTGGGTTTTTTTCGGAGTTGGAAAAGTTCGGTAATTAATGCAGAACGATTAAATACCGAAATGATGATTTATAAATATGAGTCATTGCGAAATCAGATTAATCCTCATTTTTTGTTTAACAGTTTTAATGTATTAAGCGATTTGGTATATGAAGATCAGAAAATGGCAGTAAAATTTATTAAACAACTGAGCGATTTATTCAGGTATGTATTGGATAGCAAGGATAAAGAATTGGTTCCTCTGAAAGAAGAAATTGACTTTATTAATTTATTCACCTATTTACTCAAAATCAGGTTTGAAGAGAAATTGGAAATCAAAATGGAACTAAATGCTGCTGTTGATGAATATATTGTACCCATGAGCCTGCAGCAGTTGGTTGAGAATGCAGTTAAACACAATGAAGTATCTGAAGCTTATCCCTTAAAGATCAGCATATATAAAAAAGGGAATTACATTGAAGTTAAGAATTCATTACAAATTAAAAAATTAGGGGAGGCCTCACCAAAAACGGGCTTAAAGAATATCAAACAACGGTTCAGTTTTTTTACAGATAAAGAAATAGAAATTCAAAAAACAGAAAACAGTTTTATGGTTCGTATTCCAATCCTTAAATCCATCGAAAAATGAATATTTTAATTATTGAAGACGAAACAAGAGCTGCCAAACGGCTGGAGCGACTTATTCATAAGGTTTCGCCTGAAATGATAGTGGTAAAAGAAATAGAATCCGTTCGTGATGCTGTTCGTTTTTTAGACAAAAACCGTGATATTTCACTGATTTTTGCAGACGTTCAACTTGCAGATGGTTTAAGTTTTGAAATTTTTAAAAAAGTAAAAATCAATTGTCCGATTATTTTCACAACGGCTTATGACCAATATGCCATTGAAGCCTTTAAAACCAATGGGATAGATTATTTATTAAAACCTATTGAAGAGGAGCGTTTAAATAAAGCTATTATTAAGCTTAATAATCTCAGGCAGAATATTACGCTGGAAAGTTTATTATCCCTGGCAAATACCGGCGCAACTAAAACGCCTGGCTATAAATCACGCTTTATTGTAAAAGTCGGTGATAAAATAAAAAGTATTGCCGTTGAAGATATTAAAGTGTTTTATAGCATGGAAAAGGCAACTTTTATTTTTACTAAAACCAATAGAAATTATATTATTGATTACTCACTCGAACAGGTGGAATCTTTATTGGACCCGGAAATATTTTTCAAAATAAACCGGAAATATATTGTTTCTATTAATGAATGTTCCAACATCCTTGCCTGGACCAATAGCCGTTTAAAGCTAACAATTGAAGGTTTTGATGACCCATACATTATTGTTGCCCGCGAGCG
>JAUWKH010000165.1 GCA_030614305.1 Bacteroidota bacterium | reverse complement strand
ACACCACTGGTTGGCTCATCTAAAAAAACTATTTTCGGCTCGTGCATTACTGCTATTGAAAATGCAAGTTTCTGTTTCCATCCCAATGGCAATGAGCTTAAAATTTTATCCTTTGAATCTTCAAGGTTTAATTTTTTCAGGTAAAAGTTTGTTTTACTTTTAATTTCTCTGGCTGATAATCCGTAAATCCCTCCGTAAAACCTGATATTTTCATTAACAGTAAGGTCTTCATATAACGAAAATCTTTGGCTCATATAACCAATATTACGTTTTATCTGTTCAGTTTGTTTATAAACATCAAAGCCGGCAACTTCAATATTCCCTGAAGTTGGTATAGATAATCCGCAAAGTATTTTAATAGCAGTTGTTTTACCAGCTCCGTTTGCTCCCAAAAAACCGAAAATCTCACCCTTTTTTACTTCAAAAGTAAGCTTGTCATTAGCAATAAAATTGCCGAATTTTTTCGTCAGATTTTCAACTTTTATTATATTATCGGTAAATGACATTTATTTAATTATTGTTGTTCCATCAAAGCCATAAAACAATCTTCAATGTTTGGTTTTATAATTTTAATATCAATTTGCTTATGACCTTTTGATTTAAGATATTCTTCAATTTCATTAATATTGATTAAAGATTTCTTTTCAGTTATATGAATTGACTCCCCAAAACGAAAAGCTGAATAAACATTTTTATTTTGCTTTAAGTCATAAAGTAGTTTGTACATATTATTTGTTTGAACTGCTGCTAAGGGATATTTAAAATTATCAATAATATTTTGTGGTGTTTCAACACTCATAATCTTTCCGTTTTGAATTAAAGCCACTCTGTCGCAAAGACTTGCCTCATCCATATATGGTGTTGAAACCAAAATTGTTATCCCTTTTTCCTTTAATCGTTTAAGCATTTCCCAGAATTCTTTTCTTGAAACTGCATCAACACCTGTTGTTGGTTCATCAAGGAATAATACTTTTGGTTTGTGAATCAAAGCACAGGAAAGGGCTAATTTTTGCTTCATTCCTCCTGAAAGATTTCCTGCCTGTCTGTCTTTAAAAGGTTCTATCTGGCTGTAAATATCTCTTATCAGGTCATAATTTTCCTGAACAGTAGTTTTGAAAATACTTGCAAAAAAATTCAGGTTTTCCTTAACTGATAAATCCTGATAAAGTGAAAATCTGCCCGGCATGTAACCCGCAATTTTTCTAATTTCCTTATAATCAGCAACTACATCAAATTCTTCTACTTTAGCAGCTCCTTTATCAGGTAATAATAATGTGGTTAAAATCCTGAATAATGAAGTCTTGCCTGCTCCGTCAGGACCTATAAATCCAAATAATTCTCCTTTCTTAATAGAAAGATTAATATTATCAAGAGCTTTAACATTATTGTAGCTTTTGCTAATACTGTTTATCTGTACAGAGATTCCGTTCATTTAACCCTTGTCCAGTATGTTGTTCGCCCAATCCATGAAATGCCGACATATCCCCTGATCTTTAACTTATTAAGGTCATTTTCATTTTCAAATTTCATATAACAGCTATATGTTTTTCCGTTTTTAGGATCATATATTGTTCCGTCTTCCCATTCATCATCTCCATCAAAAACAAAATCATTTAAAATTTTTAATCCAAGCGTCGGCTTGTCCTGTAAGCTTTCATCAGGATTATTTTTGTCCTTTTTCGGTTTGCCTGTATCTTCATCAATCGGGTCCCTGAGCAAAATAATTTTTCCGAAATATTTTCCGTCATTTTTATAAATTTCAACATGCGCATCCGTATCCTCATTAAGCCAGACACCCTCAATATCAGAAGCTTTAAAATTTTGTGCATTTAAACCGGTTAATGCAAAACTCATCGTAGCAACCAATAAAACAATAAAATTGAATTTTTTCATAATTATAATTTTTGATTAATATTTAAATTTTATTTCACCGGGCATCCCGATTTTTAATGTTCCGTCGTTTTTCACCAGAACCTTAACTGCATAAACCAGATTAACCCTTTCTTTTTTTGTCTGAATTATTTTAGGAGTAAATTCTGCTGTTTGTGATATCCAGCATATCGTACCATTTAATTTAAGGAATGTTGAAGCATCTTTATCAACCAGTACTTCAACTCTTTGACCTAATTTAATCTGTGGCAATTGCGAACCGCTGATATATACCTTTAATTTCATTTCATCCAGATTTGCGATTTTATATATTGGTTTGCCAAACATAGTTACTTCATCCTGCTCTGCATATTTTGCAAGTATTGTTCCTTTTACCGGATTAATGATATAGCACTTTTTTATTGCTTCTTCTACCTGTGCTATTTGTTTTCCTATTGCCTGGATTTCATCATTTATGCCTTGTTTTTGAGTCTTGATTGATATGATTTGTTTGTTTACCAGATCTATACTTCCGTTCATATCATCCATTTGTTTTTGAGTTGCAGCGCCATCTTTAAATAATTTTTCAAGGCGGTCTTTGTTCACCAGCAGATTTTTCTTTTGTTGTTGTTGTACTTCAATTTGCGAAGAAATACTTGCCAATCTTGACGCAACTGCTCTTTTCTGATCGGCTAACTGTTGTTTTTTTAAAAACAAATCAATCGTATCAATAAGTCCGACAATTTGATTTTTTTTAATGATTTCTCCCTCTTCAATATCCAGTTTTAAAATCTTCCCATTTGATTCGGAAGAAACGATAATTGCAGTTGCTTCAAAGTTTCCGTAAGCATCTGATTTATCATTCCTGCCTGAGCAGGAAGCTATCAAAACCGTCAGAATGATTAATAAATATTTTGTGTTCATAATTTTATTAATTAGTTATTTAATAATTTTATCAAGCTCATTTGTAGGAGACTTTTATCCCATACGGGCTCATGCGGGCTAATGAAACGAAGTGAATCCGTCCATACGGATTTGCTTCGCTTCATACGACTAAAAGGAGTCCGTATGGATGGACTTCGTGTTGCTTGCTTCGCTTCACTTTTTACTTTTATCTTTTGTCTTTCGACCAACGGGAGTCCGTATGGATGTCTTTTATCTTTACAACTCTCCTTTTGCTGATAAATAATTAAGTTTTGCATGAATCAATTGTATTTTATGAGTTTGATAGCTGAGCTTTGCCCTTGCTTCGGCAGTTATTTCTGAAACATAATCTGTTGATGTTATAACACCGTTATCTAATTGCGAAGAAGCTGTTTTTGCAATCCTTGAACGTAAATCAATAATTTCAGTATCTTTTTTTAACAATTCCTCATATCTTTTTATTTCGGCAATTTTATTTTCCAGCTCGATTTTCAGATTTTTATCAAATGTTTCTTTTTGAGTTGTAATGATATTTTTTTGTAAGTCAAGTATTTTTTTTTCGGTTTTATTCTGGTTCCAGTTCCATAAATTCCAATTAAGCTTTGCCCCGAAAATATAAAACGATTCAAAATCATCTGAAAGCATATCCAGTCCGGGACGACCATACCCAAGCTGACCGAAGCCAAATAATTTGGGCAGATTTTTCGTTGTCACAACATTTTTTATTGCATCTATTCTATACTGCTGCAATCCCATTAATTCATATTCCAGCCGTTTGTTTTCAAATAAACTTGTGTTTACGGTTATTTCAGGTAAAATAAGTTCGGTATTATCAGAAAGCTTTAAGTTTGTTAATTCGTTCAAAATGCTTATCCCTGCATTTATTCCAATTTCCACTTCAGTGATTTGTTGTTCTATTTTTATCAGTTCGGCTTGCAAAACATCTGCATCTTTCTGTAATAATGCTCCATTTTCTACTCCTGAAATAACATTTTTTAATTTGGATTTTATTTCTTCTTCAAAAACCTGAAGAATTTTTTTATTCTCTTTCAACAAAATAATCCTGAAATAAACCTGATTTACTCTTTCTTTTAATTTATATAATTCAATCTCAACATTTTGCTCGTTAATCTGCAGGTTTATATCTTCCAGTATTTTTTGTTTGCCTGTTGTGCCTCCATCATAAAGTACCTGATTAACATCCAAAGTTACTTTATACCAATCTTTACTTACTACAGGAATTTCCAAACCGGGAACATGCACCGGAACCTGTGTTACATCCGACTGGTAAGTTGCCTGTCCGTTAACATCAACGCTCGGCAGATAAGTTGCATTCAGGTTTTTGCGTTGTAATTCATTAGTTGCTTTATATAAATCAAATTGCTTTTTTAAAGGGTAATTGTTGACTGCATTTGTGTGACAATCTTTAAGTATTACTTTGTCAACAGATTGAGCAAATGATACATTAGAAATTAATAATCCAAAAATTACAATTATTCGTTTCATTTTCTTATCGCATTAATAATAAATTGTGATACTTCTTTTTTCCTGACTTCAATAAATTTATTATATTCCTTTTTATTATCTTCAAAAAAAATGTATTGAATAATCGGCTTTGCACCTATCGGGAAGACACACAAAGCAATGATGTTCACGATTAATTGCTCAGGTTTTATCGGAATAATATTACCGGCTTCAACTTCATTACTAATCTGCTGCTTTATACCTGATAAATCAATGTCTAAATTTTGCAGCATCCCAACCAATCCCTTAGGGTTTCTTCCAAGTTCATGAATAATAAATCCCGGAATATGAGGATTCTTATTTATCAGCGAAATATAGTCTTCAACAAACAATTCTATTTTTGTAAAAAAAGGAAGGTCTTTATTTAGATTTTTAAACAATTTGGGAGCAAAGGTTATTATTGCAATTTTAAAAACAGCTTCAAATAATTTGT
>JAUWKH010000044.1 GCA_030614305.1 Bacteroidota bacterium | reverse complement strand
CTGCAATTCCTTTGCTATGACAAACATCAATAAAATGTTTCAGATCGTTTTTAGGACCGTAATATTTATCCGGTGCAAAATAAAATGAAGGATTATATCCCCAACTTATGTTTCCTTCAAATTCATTAACAGGCATTAATTCTATTGCATTAACGCCTAATCGTTCCAGATAGCCTAATGTGTCAATCAAAGATTGATATGTATGTTCTGTTGTAAAATCACGGATTAGCATTTCATAAATAACCAAATCGGTAATTTCAGGAGGTTCAAAGTTTTGAGTTTCCCATTCATAAGCTTGCTGGGCTGTCTGAAAAACAGTTGCGATTCCTGTTGTTTTACCAAAAGGATATTCAATTAAACCGGGGTAAGTACTGTTTGTGATATATTGATCATTCCATGGATCGCTTGTTTTATCTGCATAAGGGTCGCCGATTTTTATTTCACCATCAATAAAATATTGAAAGATATATTCTTTTTCTGGAATCAGATCATTAATTTGTAACCAGAACCTGTTGCTGTCGGGTGTCATTAACATATAATTATTTGAATCAACTCCCCAGTTACTGAAATCACCTATTGCAAATACAAATTCTTTATAAGGTGCAAAAAGTGAAAGAATTACGGTATTTTCATCAATATAATTAATCCCGTCACGGATACCTTCGGGTAAAGGTTGAATAGTAACAGGTTTTCTTACATAATAATAGAATGAATCAGCTACAAAACCCGTATCATTTTTTGCAATTACCTTAACCCAAAATTCACCATACAATTCAGCAAAAAGTGTATCAATTATATGATTACCTGCTATTTCGTTTATAAGAACATCATCAACAAACAGGGAAATTGTATCAGCTTCAATAGCATTTGCCTCAACTGCAATTGTATCGTTGAGTTCAACTATCAGAGCTGATTGATCAGGAATAGTAAAACTTACATTCAATCCGGCTTCATAAACATCAACAAAAAGGTCTATAGTTTGGGTAGCTGCATCGGCACTACGAAAAACAAAAGCCATTTCCCGTATAACATCGCCGGGGTCAACACTATAAAAAGTACGTATTTCAGGTGTGATAATCAGTTCGTAAAGGTTGTTGCCCAGACTGGTAAGTTCCGGCTGGTTTTCGTTGTTACCCCAATCGCCGATAACATGTGCCCAGTTTGAGTTGCCTTCAATTATTACTCCTGTGTGTGTGTAAACTGAACCATTGTAATTTTCCAGATCAGTACCGGTTGCATTAAATGTAAGCACCACCTCATCATTGTCAGTGGGGAAAATAGGGTCCGTAGTTACAAGCTGCCCGAAAGCCGAAAAACCGGATAAAATCAGGATTATTAGTTGTAATTTTAAATTTTTAAGTATCATAAGGTACCGAGTAAGATAAAAGACAAAAGCGACACGAAGTTAGCCCGTATGGGTAAAAAGATAAAAGTAAAAAAGATAAAAGTAGTTTTTAAATTAATAAAAGTCTCTTGTACAAAATTAATACCATTTTGAATAATTAAAAAAAAGCCCGTCAATTTCAGACGAGCTTTTTTCCTTAGCCTTTTGTAAATTTATAAAAACAATGTTCTTATTTTTTAATGACCTTAAATGTTTTGGAATTATTATCATTTCCGTAAACTACAACGAAATAAATTCCCTTGTTAAGATCGGCTGTATTGATATTCAGATTTTCGGAATTAATATTTTCTAAGTTTATGACACTTTGTCCGATTAAATTATAAATATTAATTTTTGTTACATCCTTTATATTTTCAAAATATAAAGTATTATTAACCGGATTTGGATATATACTAATTACTTCAAATCCCGGTTCTTCAATACCTGCGTACCAAATAAGTCCGGTTTTTGTATTGACAGGATTACCAACTGAAGGATCGCCTGTAGCTGCTACCGGTGTAACTTCAAAGAATACATACATTGCATGATCGTCGGCAGTTAGAGTATATGCCTGAGTAGTGACACCTTCAATAACTGTACTATCTGAACCGTCTTCGTTTGGTGAACGGAACCACCTGTAAATTGATGCACCTTCTGCATCACCGTTAGGATCAAAGTATGTATATGCACCTGTGATTTCTTCATCAATCAATTGTGTTCCGCCAATGCTTAGATCATAAGCATAAGGTGCGTAAGGAACATCAATAATATTGTAAACACATTCGTATAAATTAACAACACCTCCTGCAGTATCCTGAACTGTCCAATGCCTGTTAGGGCCACCACTTGGGAATTCTGAATTACCCCAGTCGCCGTTAATACGGAATTTGAATTCAAGAGCCGGCCATGCTGTGTCAATCAACATATCAATTGTATAAACACCTTCTGCTGTCCAGTCTCTGTCGTACAATACATCATAATCTCCCCAGCCATTCATGCTTCCGGCAACGTCTAAATAGTCGGTTGCAGGGTCAAAACGACCTTCTGTAATTTCGGTGTTCATATCTACATTTAAAGTAGCAGGATATGTTCCAGGATTGTAATTGTCGTAAATAAGTGTTATTGTTCTTGATTCACTTGGTCCCCAGACCATTCTATTTGGCCCGCCATCCGGAAATTCAGAAGTTGCCCAGTCACCGTTGATTCTGAATTTGTATTCATAAATAACACCTGCATCAAGAGAATAGCTAATTGAATAAAGACAATCATCAATCTCTTCCATAGCACCTGAACCGCCCCAATCGTTCATTGAACCGGCAATGTCAACAAAATCAACTAAAGGATCAAAAGTGCCCAAATCTCTTTGATAAAACATATTAACAATGAATGTTAATTGAGTTATGGCTTCATCGTTCCACCATGCTTCAACGGTTGTTGTACCGCCAACAGCAGTAATTTCTCTTAGAATATCTTCAAAAACATCTGCATTAATGCGGAACTTATAATTATAGGTTTCATCCAGTGTTAATCCTTCTTCAATTGTTGCTTCATAAATATTGTCAAGATCCGGATCTGCAAGCACTGTAGCACCAAAGTCTTCAATGTCAACAAAAACATCATCTTCAAGAGGGTCAAAAATTCCATCATTGATGGCTTTGTTCATATTCAGCTTAAATGCAAAAACAGGGTCAGTTGAAGTATAAGCAAGCGGGATGAAAAAATCCAAACAGTCAGGGGGACTATTAGGGTCAAAATCACGACCGTCCTGGTCCCAGTTTGTGCCATTATTAAATACACCACAAATATGAGTTACAACGGTTCCTGCTTCTATGCCATAAAAATCTGAAGGCGTGTAAGTGATTGAGTATTTATCGTCACCGTAAGGCTCAAATGTTGTTGCCTGTCCATTTACACCTGTGCTGTTAAATTCAACCACATAGTTCCATGTTGAACCATCAATTAAAGTAACACCTGAATGAATTGCAACTGAAGGCATTCCTGCTAAACTACCGTTTTGAAAGCATGCTTCAGCAGGGTCAAATATCAGGGTTAACTCATCAAATACCGTTGCATTTTCGGGTATAACCTGAATTGCAGCAGGCATCTGTGCAAAAAGTGCTGATGTCATTAAAAAAAATGCTAAAACAACACTTAATTTTTTAATTTTTTTAATTGTAAAATTTTTCATAAGTTGTTAGTTTTGGTGAATACTTATTTTTTTTATACAAAGATAATTAATATTTTGTAAAAGTAAAAAAAAATTATATCTTTGTTATATAAATGCAAATATTTTAATCTAACCTCTTCTCAAATTATAGGAGTTTGAGAATGCATATAAGTATGGGTAGGGGTTTAAAGCACCAAATACCGCTAATATCGGGACAAACTATAAATAACAAGTAAATTTCAATATTAAAATTCAAAATATCAAAATAAATTATTAACCAAATCTTTTTATCATGAAAAAATATTTATTGGTTTTAACAATTCTGATTTTTGCTGGCATGAATACTTATTCGCAAGTATTCGTGGGCCCAAAAATCGGCTTTAGCAAATCAAAATGGCTTAAAGAGTACACCAATTTTGAAGGAAAGGCATATAATGGTTACAATTTTGGTTTGGGTTTAGGTGTGGAAGTTAAAGATAAATTATTGCCTTTTTACCCAAAACGAAATCCAATAGCCTTTGAAGTTGATTTACTATACGAATCAAGAGGTATGAAATACAGTCATATTTCAGGCAATTATGATTTTGAAATTAAAACAAATTATGCAGTAATGCCTATAATGGTAAAATTATCGTTTGAAACGATAGATGACTTTTATGTTAATCTGGAATTTGGCGGTTATACTGCATTCTGGACAACAGGAGAGTGGACGTTTGGAGATAGTGTAAAAGCTTATAATCCTCTTCCGTTTCACTGGACCACTGAAGATAAAATTGAGTTTGACAGCCGTTTCCAAAACCGATGGGAGTGGGGTTTGTTATTAGGAGGAGGACTGGAATACAATTTGGGATCATTCAGTGTTCTGGCTTCAGTTAGAAAAAACTGGGCATTAACAAGTGCCTTTAACGAAGATGATGATATCAAAAACAGGGTTCTTGAGATTTCTCTTGGTGTTATGTTTCATCTTTAATTATATAATTTAATCATGTATATTAACTAAAAAAATATTTATTATGATAAAACTTATACGCATTATTTTAATAACATTGTTCAGTGGTCTGATGTTTTCGGCTGCTTTTGGACAAACAAGCGTTATTGTTGGTAAAATAACGGCTAAGGACTCAAACGAAAGTTTGCCGGGTGCAAATATTATAATTCAAGGAACCACAATAGGTGTATCATCTGATATTAACGGTGAATACGAACTTGAAAATGCACCGGTCGGCGAACAAACACTCATAGTAAGTTTTCTCGGATTCAAAACTGTTTCAGAAAAAGTTACAATTAATCCGGGAGAAAAAATAACTGTAAATTTTGTTTTAGGAGAGGATTTAATGCTCCTGGATGATTTAGTTGTAATCGGCTACGGAACTAAAAGGAGAAAAGATATTACCAGTTCAATTTCAAAAATTGATGTTTCAGAAATTGAGGAAGTTCCTATGACTAATTTTGAAGTGGCATTACAAGGAAAAGCAGCAGGGGTGCAGGTTACACAGGATAATGGTATGGCAGGTTCACCTGTAACTATCAGGGTAAGGGGAACTGCTTCTGTTATGACAAGCAGCCAGCCCTTATATGTTGTTGATGGAGTACCGATCATTACAGGGAACTTAACTACAGAAAGCGGCTATTGTGACAAATCAAATGCTTTAAACCTTATTAATCCCAATGATATTGCTTCTATTGAGGTTTTAAAAGATGCTTCGGCAGCAGCGATATATGGGGCACGTGGTGCAAACGGTGTTATCCTGATAACTACTAAAAAGGGCAAACAGGGAAAAACAAAATATAATTTTTCATATAGCTCGGGAATTTCTAAGGTTAATCATATTCTGGGCGTTTTAGACGGACAGGAATATCTTCGGGCAGCTAAAGAAGCATGGTTTAATTCTGATATGGGTACTGAAGAGGAATTTTATAGTAAATTACCTTTTGGTATATATAACAATGATTTATCTTATGAAGAAAATAAAAATATCATTGATAATACTGGCACGGACTGGAGTAAAACAATGTTACGTACCGGTTTTCAGCAAACGGCAAATCTTTCTGCCAGTGGAGGAACACAAAATACAATATTTTATATTGGTGGTTCTTATAATAAAACCAATGGTATTATTGTCGGCAATGATTTTCAGCGTTTAAGCGGAAAAATAAATTTAGAGCATACTGCAAATAAACGATTGAAATTCGGAGTCAATTTAGGGGTAACAAACCGGCAATATGTAAATGTTCCTACCGGATGGGCAGGCGGTTTGGGTACTGCACAAAGTCGCTCGCTGCCGATCATGCCTGTTTATAATGATGACGGAACATACTTTGCTCCTAAAAGTGGTACAAACGTTGTTGCTGATTACGAAGACAGAAAATATAAAGCATATACAACTTCAATACTTGGCAACCTTTATGCTAATTATCAAATTCATTCTTCATTAACTTTCCGAACCGAATTTGGTATGAACAATATTTACCAGCTTGAAAGAAAATATGAAGGTACTATTACCAGGGAAGAAGCAAATGGAACTGACAGAAGACTTACAGTTACAAACTGGAACACAAACAATACTTTCAATTTTAATAAAACTTTTAAAGAAAAACATAATGTTACTGCTATGGCAGGAATGTCGTATCAGCGATACAAACAACAAGGTTTGGAATTATTTGGTGCAGGATTTCCTAATCCTGCTTTAGAGAATCCTACAAATGTTCCGAACGACAGAAAAAGTACAAGCGGATGGGAGAACGAATATGCTTTCCTTTCCTTTTTCGGAAGAATGGGATATATATATAATAATAGATATATTGCAACACTTAGTGTAAGAAATGACGGTTCATCAAGGTTTGGAACAGACAAAAAATGGGGATTATTCCCTGCAGCTTCTGTGGGTTGGATTCTTACAGAAGAAAATTTTATGCAAAATGTCCCTGTAATTTCATTTTTGAAATTAAGAGGAAGTTATGGAAAAACAGGAAATTCGGAAATACCTGAATATCGCTATATTGGTGTATATTATATAACAGAATATAATGGCGAAGCAGGCATAGGTATAAGCAGAAAAGAGAATCCAAATCTTCATTGGGAAGAAACAACACAGCTTGATATAGGACTTGATTTTGGTCTTCTGGACGGTAGGATCTCCGGAGGGTTTGATTATTATAAAAGAGTTTCGACAGATGTTCTGTTAAACAGAAATATACCTGCAACCAGCGGTTTTACTTCTGTATGGGATAACATAGGTAAAATGGAAAATAAAGGTTTTGAAATTTTCTTAACCAGTCATAATTTTATCGGTGAATTTTCGTGGATTACCGCATTGAATGTTTCAAGGAATCAGAATAAGATTATAAACCTTGAAGGACAAATACTCTCAGGAGGCGATGCAGGAGGAACTTTTGGTAATAACTATGCTCAGGAAGGTCATCCCATAGGTGCATGGCGATTAGTTGAGTGGGCAGGAGTTGATCCTGAAACAGGTCAGGATTTATTTATTAATCAGGAAACAGGTGAATCAACTACAGAATATAATTTTGAAAGAGATGCTATTGTTGTTGGAAATCCTTATCCGGAATTTTACGGTGGTATTAATAATACTCTTGCATACAAAGGATTTGACTTTTCATTTTACTTTACATTTTCTTATGGCAATGATATTTACAGGGATGATGGAAAATTCTTTGAAGGTGGAAATATCGGAAGTAACTGGAACCAAATGACTACAGTTCTTGACGCATGGCAGAAGCCGGGTGATATAACCGACCAATCACAACTGCTCTGGAATAGCAGCGTTTCAACATACAATACAACCAAATATTTAGATGATGGTTCATATCTGAGATTGAAATCTCTTACTTTTGGTTATACATTCCCTGAAGAATTAACAAGAAAATTAAAATTTGACAAAATAAGGATTTATTTTGTCGCAACAAATATTTGGACACTGACAAATTATATTGGCTGGGACCCTGAAGTAAACCGTGATAACTCAGCAAATGTAACACAGGGAGTTACTTATCTTAGCCCGCCACAGGCAAAAACATATAATATTGGAATAAATCTTATTTTTTAATCTTTAAATACAGTATATTATGAAAAATTTAACGAAGATAATTTTAATTTTAAGTATAGCTATAGCTTTTATATTCAGTTCATGCGAAAAGTCAATTGATTTTCAACCGACTACTGAAATTAACAGCGGTTTTGCACTTACAAGCACTTCGGGCCTGGAAACAGCAGTAATAGGAGCTTATGACCGGCTACAATCAGGTTATTTATTTGGAGGACGTATGTGGACATCAGGTGATATACTTGCATATAATGTAAAAAAATCAGGCGAATATGCCCTGGTTTATGAGGAAATTCAAATGATGAATAAAGAGATGTCACCTGATAACCTTATAACAGTTGTAATGTGGATTGATGGCTATTGGGCTATTAATATGGTAAATACTGTCATTGAGGCAATACCCGAAGTTAAAGACGAATATATTGAAGAAGCTAAAGGCAGAATTGAAGGTGAATGTATATTTATTCGTGCTTTGGTTAATTTTGAAATGATGAGATACTTTCAAAATCTTAAAACCGGTGATGCTATCCCATTATTAACATCACCAACAACAATAGATGATAAACCTTCCAGGGCATCTGTTGACGGGGTGTACAATCAGGTAATTGCCGATTTACAAAGAGCTGTTGAGTTACTTCCTGAAAGTAATTCTGACAGGGCTACAAAATGGGCAGCAAAAGCACTGCTTTCAAGAGTGTATTTCTATCGTGGAAATTACCAGGAAGCTGCCAATGCTGCAACTGAAGTTATTGAATCAAACCAATTTCAACTGGTAACGGATAGTGTTATAAAAAATTATCGCACAGAACTGTCAGAAGAAATTATTTTTGCTATTATGAGTACTGTTGGTGATGCCAGTTGCGGAGCTCTTAACGGTTTTTTCAGAAAAGTAAGCGCAAGTGCTCCTAAATTTATTTTATCCGACAAATTGGTTAAAGTCTTTTTGTTTACATCAGGTTATACCGATACAATTGCAGATAAAAGATATAATGAAATGGTTTTACCAATTGAAGGAAAGGCATTTACTACAAAATTTAATGACAGATACATGAGCGTGCCTTTAATAAGACTTGCCGAATTGTATCTGACAAGAGGCGAATGCAGATTGAATTTGGGAGATATGGCAGGAGCAATTGAAGATATTAATGTAATCAGGGAAAGAGCTACAATCAAACCATTTGAAAGTTCGGTTAATTTAAACGATTTTTATTATGAAAGAGCAAAAGAATTATTCTATGAAGGTGATAATTTTCATAACAGGCGGCGACTTCATAAAACCATTAAAGACCCGAATCCAAATAATGATATTGAATTTGAATGGGATGATTATGCTTTGATGTTTAAAATCCCTCAGCGTGAAATTGATGTTAATCCGAATTTAACACAGAACGGACCTTAATAATACTAATCTGTGTACGGTTAATGTCACAAGTTGCAGTGGCAGTGGCAGTAATCCCGAAACTTCTCATAGGCGTTAACTTCAGAATCAAAATGATAATTTTATATGTATAATTGAATAACGGTAAAGGTAAAGGTTAGGAAGCCGGTTTGGGTAAAAGGAAAAAGGTTAGGTGTAAAAAAAAAACTTCACCCTTACCTCTTAACCAAACAGGCCTCTTAACCCTAACCCTATAACCCAAACAAATAAATATCAAAATCGCAATATTTAAGTTAACGCTAATACGAAACTTCGGAATGAATTTACCTGCCACTGCTGCTGCCACTGCTGCATATTATAAATTCCCATGGCTCTAAATTTACTTTTTCTCCTTTTGCAAAAGAAGTTTTTTGTCCTGTAAAAACATCTGTATAATCTCCAATAAAATCTTTACATTTTAAATTAATTATTTGTTCCTGATCAGTCAGATTAAAAATTGCAAAAACTTTATCGTTGTCCCTGGTTCTTACAAAAGCAAACACTGCTTTATCGTTGGATGTTCTGACACGAATCATGTTGCCACCTTGTTTGCCATTCCATAATGCTTTGTTATTCTTTTTTAATTT
>JAUWKH010000195.1 GCA_030614305.1 Bacteroidota bacterium | reverse complement strand
TTCAATCTAAAAAATAATCAAATTTATCAGGTAACTTCAGTAAAATTCGGAGCTACAGATGCAGACATTTCACCTGACGGGAAAAAAATGATTTTTTCAAATTATACTGCCAATGGTTTTGAAATTGCTGAAGCTAATATAAATCAGAATGAATGGATACCACTAAAAAATGTTATTGATAATTCAATCAAATTATATGAAAAATTAGCAAAAAAAGAAGGTGTTGTCATTGATAATAATATTATTCCCAATACGAAATACGAAACAAAAAAATATCAAAAATGGAAACATTTGTTCAACTTTCACAGTTGGGCACCTTTGTCTATTGATGTTAATAATACGGAAATAAAACCCGGAGTTTCTCTGATGTCACAAAACAAGTTAAGCACTGCATTTACAACTCTGGGCTATGAATATGATATTAATGAAGAAGCCGGGAAATATTATCTTAACTTCAGTTATCAGGGTTGGTATCCGGTTATTGATGTTAGTTTTGACTATGGGAAAAGAAAACAATTTTATACTGACAGTCTGGAAAAGAAAAATAGTTTTAGCTGGCATGAAACAAACATTAAAACAGGTATTAGCTTACCTTTGAATTTATCAAAAAATAAATATTTCAGAAGGCTGCAACCAAAGATAAACTTAACCCAAATTTATCTTAACATGGACGATTCATCGCCATTTCATTTTGTTCAAAATTCCGCTTTATCTTTAGATTATAGTTTGCTTTTTTATAATCAGATTAAATCGTCGTATAGAGATCTATATCCAAAATGGGGACAAATTTTAAAATTAATATTCAGGAATACTCCTTTTCAAAACAATAATAAAAGTTCAATCTATGCTATTGAAACATATTTTTATTTGCCCGGATTTATTAAACATAATGGCTTTAAACTTTACGGAGCATATCAAAATAAAATTAATGGAAATTATAAGTTCAGTGATGAAATTAATTATCCGAGGGGCTATACACAGCAAAATAATGAAGATTTATACAGTTTTTCGGTAAATTATAAATTCCCCTTATGTTATCCTGATTTTAATATCGGATCAATTTTATATCTTAAGCGGATAAAAACAAGTTTATTTTTTGATTATGCCATAGGAGAAAACAATAATAAATATAATTATTACAAATCAACAGGTATAGAGCTTTCAGGCGATTTTCATTTGTTAAGTTTTATAGCACCGATGGATTTTGGTGTTCGCGCCATTTACCTTCCTGATACTCAATCTTTTGAATATGAGTTTTTGTTTGCAGTAAATTTTGATGCTTTATATTAAAATTTTTACTAATTTTAAACCGATTAATATTTTTTTAAATTAAATTTCAAATTATGGATTTCATTATCAATTTACTTATTACAGCAGCAGTGGTGATGTTCACGGCATGGATATTACCGGGAATACAAATAAAAAATTACTGGAGTGCAATAGTCGTGGCAATAATTTTAGCATTATTAAACATCTTTGTGAAGCCGGTAATGGTATTTCTAACAATCCCATTCACAATTATAACATTTGGGCTGTTTCTGCTTGTTATTAACGCTTTAATAATTTTACTCGCAGGTGCTATTGTTTCAGGATTTAAAGTAATGGGATTTTGGTGGGCTCTTGCATTCAGTATTGTTATAAGCTTAATATCTTACATTTTAGGCACAAATAATGTCGCTATGATTTTTTAATTTCTGTGGTTAAATTGCTTTAGTATTAATGCTAATCAAGGGTTGAAATTTTATTAAACCACAAAGGCACACAATACCGATAGCTATCGGTATCACTAAGTATCACAAAGGAAATATTTGATTCTAATGAATATAGAAAAAATTTCAAAACGGTTTTAGATTGTTCTTTTCACGTTAAAGATGGTATTAAACGGGTTTTTCTTTAGTCCTTAGTGTGCCTTTGTGATATCCTTAGTGTATCCTTAGTGGTAAAAAAAGCCTATTTCAACCCTTGATTCGCATTATTATCTTTTTTTTGATAAAAACCTTATTTGAATCCAAAAAAACAACTTTGCAATCAAATAACCCAGGGCAGCTCCAAGCAAGGCACCGGCAATAACATCACCAGGGTAATGTACACCTAAATATATCCGGCTGTATCCGACTAATATTGCCCAGAGCAATATCAGTGGTGTGAAATATTTATAGTTCCTCCCTATAATTTTTATCAGGAAAACAGCTAATGCAAATGTATTTGCAGCATGTGAAGAAACAAAACTAAACTGTCCGCCGCATTTATTATTTACCAGGTGAACCATATCAGCAACTTCAGGTTCATGACAGGGACGTAATCGCTGAAAAATATTTTTAAATAAATGTAATGAAATCTGGTCGCTTAAAGTAATTAAGATTGCAACAAAAACCAGGATGATCAGGGTTTTCCATTTATAATTTTTTATCAAAAAATAAAGGAATAACAAATATAAAGGTATCCAGATAAATTTATTGCTTGCCCAAAACATCACAAAATCCCAAAAGGAATTGTGCTGTCCGTTAATAGCAAGAAAAATTTCAGTGTCTATGTTGTTAAGTGTTTCCAGCATAATTTTAAAAAAAAAGTATTTTACGAATTACGTTTTTTGTTTAAATTCATAAATCTTAGTTCTCAAATCTAAATTCTTAATGTTTTATCCACAATAACTCCCCTCCTTTTTTCAAGGAGGGGGCCGGGGGTGGTTAATAAATCTTCATTAATACCTGGTTTTTTATTATTAGATTTTCCTGGTAATTTCTACCACCCCTAACCCCTCCTAAACATAGGAGGGGAATGTGTTTTGGTAAAATTCTAAATTCTCAATTCTCAAATCTTTGTTAAAGTGTTTACGTGTTTTAAGTTCTCGTAACCCGCAACTGTTTATTAAATCCCAATTTATAACGGTTTTAGTTAAATCCTGACATAAAATCAATTCAGTTCCTTCCAAATCATATCTTTCAATCTTGCAAGTCCTTTCCTTGTTATTGACGATATAAATACTGAAGAAACATCCGGCAATTCTTTTTTAATTTCATCGGTTAATTCCTCGTCAAGCAAATCGGATTTTGTTATTGCCAATAATCTTGATTTATCCAGAAGCTCAGGATTATATTGTTTTAATTCATTCAATAAAATTGAATATTCTTCCCTGATATCTTTACTATCAGCAGGTATCATAAACAATAATACAGAGTTTCGCTCAATATGTCTTAAAAACCTCAATCCAAGACCTTTACCAACGTGTGCCCCTTCAATGATCCCTGGAATATCAGCAACCACAAAAGAACAATTATCGCGATAAGCAACAATTCCGAGATTTGGTCTTAAGGTTGTAAACGGATAATCCGCTATTTCGGGTTTTGCAGCAGAAATAACAGACAATAATGTTGATTTACCTGCATTCGGAAAACCGACCAGACCGACATCGGCAAGTAATTTCAGTTCAAGGATTATCCATTCTTCTTTTTCTGCTTCGCCGGGCTGTGCATATTTAGGTGTTTGATTTGTAGGAGATTTAAAATGGTCATTTCCCAGTCCGCCCCTGCCGCCCTTAAGAATAATGTGTTTTTGGGCATCTTCGGTAATTTCACAAATAAATTCACCGGTTTCAGCATTTTTCGCAACCGTACCCATAGGTACTTCAATAACAGTATCTTTCCCGTTTGCACCGGTGCTTGTCTGTGCCCCGCCATTACCGCCATTTCCGGCTATTATATGTTTTGTATAACGCAGATGAAGCAATGTCCATAATTGTGCATTACCTTTTAAAATAACATGACCGCCCCTTCCGCCATCACCTCCGTCAGGACCACCTTTAGGAATATATTTCTCCCTGCGGAAATGTGCAGAACCATTCCCTCCCCTGCCCGACCGACAGTTGATCTTTACATAATCTACAAAATTTGAATTGCCCATTTTGGTTTCAATTTACAGGTTAATCTAAGTTTTATTCTTTTGTTATCTCTGCGCCTTTGCGCCTCTGCGTTTAGAATATTTGTTTGATTGAACGCAGAGATGCAGAGATATTATTTACTAAAACGCATACATACGTATTAAATTAATGATATTGATTGTTTGTTCTTTGTGTTTATTTGAGTCTTGGTGTCTTTTCACATTGTGAGCCGTATGGTGTGGCATTTTCTTTTTTTTTTAATTTAACCACCCCTGCCCCTCCTAAAATTAGGA
>JAUWKH010000101.1 GCA_030614305.1 Bacteroidota bacterium | reverse complement strand
GGGCTGGTTCGATCCCGAAAGCTTTCGGGAAGGTGGGCCCACAAAAACTACAAAGCCGGGTAATCCGGCTTTTTTTTATGCAGTATTGTTATATTTTATATAGTCCATCAAGAGATACATTTTATGTAGGTTCTACCAGCCTTGATCCGCAAGAAAGGTTGGAACGACATTTATCGGCATATTATGGCTCAAGAAAGTTTACTTCCAGATTTAAAGACTGGAAAATTTTTCATTTTATCAATTGTGAAACTCTCTCACAAGCCACAAAAATAGAAAGACATATTAAGAAAATGAAGAGCAAAAAATATATCAGAAACCTCAAACTTTACCCTGAATTATCAACGAAATTATTAAGCAAATATAAAGACTCATAATCAATTCCCCGAAAGCTTTCGGGGCTGGTTCGATCCCGAAAGCTTTCGGGAAGGTGGGCCCACAAAAACTACAAAGCCGGTTAATCCGGCTTTTTTTTATATTACTGTCATTTGGAATTTTTTCATGAATATTCATGTAATATCTCCCCAAATATTTCAAAAAGCTCCCCTGCATTTTCCTTATCCATTAATTTAAGTTTGAATTTTTTAAAACCCGGGTACCCCTTAAAATATTTGGAGTAATGTTTACGCATTTCAAAAATTCCTGTCCTCTCCCCTTTCCAGTCAATTGATCTTTGCAAATGTATTTTACAAGTTTCTATTCTTTCCAAAATATTTGGAGGACTAAGCAATTCACCTGTATTCAAATAATGTTTAACCTCCCTGAATATCCATGGATTGCCTACACTTTCTCTTCCTATCATTATTCCGTCAACATTATATTTTTGTTTCATTTCCATCGCTTTTTCGGGTCCGGTAATATCACCATTTCCAATGATTGGGATTTTCATTCGGGGGTTATTTTTAACTTCGCCGATAAGAGTCCAGTCGGATTTATCTTTGTAGGAGTGTGTACGGGTTCTACCATGAATTGTAAGTGCTTGTATTCCCACATCCTGCAAGCGTTCAGCAATTTCAACAATTTCTTTATGATCCTTATCATAGCCCAAACGGGTTTTAACAGTAACAGGAAGTTTTGTAGATTTTACAACTTCGGCAGTCATTTTTACCATTTTAGGAATATCATTTAAAATTCCTGCACCGGCACCTTTTGACACAACTTTTCTTACAGAGCAGCCAAAATTTATATCTATCAAATCGGGATTCGAACGTTCGGCATATTTTGTAGCTTCTATCATTGATTCGATATTATGCCCGAAAATTTGAATTCCGATTGGTCGTTCTTCTTCAATAAAATCAAGTTTTTTAACACTTTTAAAAGCATCTCTTATTAAACCTTCAGAAGAAATAAACTCGGTGTACATAATATCCGCACCAAACTTTTTACAAAGAAATCTGAAAGGCGGATCACTAACATCCTCCATTGGAGCCAGCAACACCGGATAATCTTTAATTTCTATTTTACCTATTTTAAACATTTTAGCGAAAAGAATAAATGAACGACAAAATTATTAATTTTACCGTTTTAAAAAATAAAATTTTAAAATGAATGATTTTCCTCCATATTTAAAGATATTAAGTTTTTTACTGATAATTTTAGTATCCCTGTTATTTACTTTTTTACTGGGCTTAATTATCGCAATCCCTTTTTTCGGAATTGATGTTATTACACAATTACCGGAGATGACAGACATTTCCAATTCCGATTCACTCGGGTTATCAAAGTATTTTCAGATAGTGAATCAGATCGGTTTATTTATTATTCCTTCTTTAATTTTTGCATTTCTTGTAAACAGAAATATTTTAAAATATCTTAAAATAGATATTAAACCATTAAATTTTTCGATGCTTGCCGGATTTTTAATGATTTTACTGGCGATGCCTTTAGTAGGTTATTTTACCGAGATAAATGAAATGCTCAATTTACCCGAATCTCTTTCGGGACTGGAAAACTGGATGAGAGAATCGGAAGCCAAGGCAATGGAACTTACCGAAGCATTTTTAGATGTAGGTACTGTTTCAGGACTTAGTGTTAACCTATTAATGATTGCAATAATTCCTGCTTTAGGCGAAGAATTTATGTTCAGAGGAATATTTTTACGTTTGTTTAAGGAATGGACAAAAAATGTTCATCTTGCAGTAATAATTTCAGCCGTTTTATTTAGTGCTTTGCATTTGCAATTTTACGGATTTCTACCAAGAATGATGTTAGGTATAATTCTTGGATATTTATTTGTATGGTCGGGAAGTATATGGATTCCGGTTTTTGTACATTTTACAAACAATGCCGCAGTTGTTATTGCTTATTATTTGGCTAACAGAGGTATTATCAATTCTGATTTGGAATCATTTGGAAGTACCGATAATATTAATTATTTATTCGGAAGTATTATTATTGTTTTCTTTTTGATTATCATGATTTATAAAAAAGAAAAAGCTAATGCAATGAAAATAACTTTAAATGATAAAGGGGAATAACCATCCGGTTATCCCCCTTTATCTTATTTATGAAACCATGAAAGATTCTTACTTATGAACAACTTTCTTTCTAGTGGAATAATTAATTTTAAAAGCCCCTATCTTTCTCAATTCCTGCTTAACATCAGAAACTACACCCATTTTCGTATCACTATCTACTTTTAATGAGGTAACTAAAAAAGGTCTGTCAGCTTCATCTCTCGCTTCTCTTTCTTTAGCAATAAATTCCCGAATATTGCCAACAACAGCAAAAGCATCATCGAGCTGAATACGTGATTCAGTACCAAGCTTTTTATCTTTTGGTTGTCCGATATAAATATAACTTACCAGTGATTTCTTTTCTAACTTTTGAACATTTTCAGCAGCAGGAGGTGTAAGATTTACAATCATTTCTGTTTCCCTCATCACAGTAGTAACCATAAAAAAGAAAAGTAGCATAAAAATGATATCCGGCATAGATGATGTGCTAATTTCAGGAGTTTCCTTTGATAATTCTTTTTTAAATCTTGACATATTAATTCCCCCCTATATTTACAGGTTCAGCTTCAGACACACGAACAGGTATTGCTTTTTCAATAGCATTTATTTGTTCTTCATCAACAAGATCAACATATTTTTTTCCAAAATGTTCCATCGAAAGTCTATTCCTTAATACTTTAAAAGCAGATGCAAGTTCATCCTGCACTCTGATATACATTTCATAAGATGTACCTCTAGCATTTTTTAATGAGATAATTCCCTTTGAAGTTGGCACTTTTCCAAGTAAAGGAACATCTCTTAAAGCAACCTCAGGAAAATTACCATCATCAGGATGAATTGACATGAATTCAATCACATCCTTTTTCAGTGTTTCAATATCTCCCATTTTGCGATTCACAAGTAAACGATCCTGACTACTGATAAGAACATTCATTATATTCCGTTTATTAATATCCGGAACTTCAATATCTTCAGGTAATGGCGGAGGTAAAATCCTCATAATCCCTGTATCAACATTCATTGTTGATGTCATCAGAAAAAAAATCAGCATCAAAAATGCAATATCTGCCATTGAGCTAGCATTTAATCCTGGAACTTTTTTGCTTCTTGCCATATTACAAATTTTTTATTTTCTATTAAAAGCAGATGAAATACTGGAATACAAAATAGCCAATACTGCTAATCCGGCTAAAATGTAAGCGGTAATTAATCCTGCACCAATCATTTGTGAAAGATTGCTTGAAACATCTTGTTTTTCAAAAATCTGCGAATTTATGCTATTAGAAGCAAGCATATATCCGACACCATATAAAATTGCAAAACCTACAAGAACTAATAGAAATCTTACTGCTGCTTTTGGGTTCTTAATAAAATACATAATTGGAAAAACAAGTAATGAAACAATAGTTAATCCAAGCAAAATATAAGCCCAAACAAGTACAGTATCAGTCATTGATTCTCCGTTTATGTAAAACAAAACGTAAAGAATCAGTGATACACCCAAAATTGTATATAATACGATTTGTAAAATTTTATTTAATTTATCACCCATGATAATTACTTTTTAGCATTATATTTTGTTAAAATATCAATAAACGTAATTGTACTGTCTTCCATATCATTAACAATACCATCAATTTTTGTAACAATATAGTTATAAAAAATCTGAAGAATAATTGCAACAATCAAACCAAATACAGTAGTAAGAAGTGCAACTTTCATACCTCCTGCAACAATAGTTGCTGAAATATCACCTGCTGCTTCAATATTATCAAAGGCTACGATCATACCAATTACAGTACCCATAAAACCAAGCATTGGTGCAAGAGCAATAAATAATGCTATCCATGAAAGTCCTTTTTCAAGACGTCCCATTAATACACTTCCGTAAGAAACGATAGATTTTTCTACAACCTCAAGTCCTTCATTAAATCTCTCTAATCCCTGATAGAAAATACTTGCAACAGGTCCTCTTGTGTTTTTACAAACTTCTTTTGCCTCATCAATTCCACCATTTTCTAAAACAGTTTCTACTTCATCAAGTAGTTTTTGATTATTAGTTGATGCAAGATTAAGGTAAATAATTCTTTCGATACAAAGTGCCAAACCAAAAACAAGGCATAACAATACAATACCCATAAATTGCCAGCCACCGGCAATAAATTGTTCTTTTATTACCTGTTGGAAACTTTTAGTTTCGTCTTCTGCCACAAGAGTTTCTTCTGTGGTAGCAGGTTCTTCGACCAATAATGAATCCGGTGCGGTTGCAGTAGTATCATCAATAGTCAATTCTGTTTCAATTGTAGCGTTGTCTTCGTCCTGTGCTATTGCATAATTCGAAGTCACGAACGTCAGCATCAAAGCTATTGTTAAAAAAGCAATTAATTTTTTCATAGTTAATAGTTGTTGATTCTTAAAAAAACTTAATATTAAATAATTTATTGTTTATTAAAAATATTGATAATAAACGGCAAATATATACATTTCCATTAAAAATAACAGAATATTTAATTTTTTTTTATTGATTATAACTAAAGTCTAAAGTCTAAACACCTCTAAGTACTGACTTATTGCGGAGAGGAAGGGATTCGAACCCCCGGTACACTTTTGGCGTACACACGCTTTCCAAGCGTGCGCCTTCAACCACTCGGCCACCTCTCCAAATTTTTAAGGGGCAAAAGTATAAAAATCTAAATAAATTTGAATAATGAAATTGCATTATTTGTTGTGATTTCTGATACCTCTTTAATAGGTACATTTTTTATCTCAGCAATTTTATTCGCAATGTAAGGAATATATGCACTTGTGTTTCGCTTTCCGCGAAAAGGAACCGGTGCCAAATATGGAGAATCGGTTTCGAGAAGAATATGCTCAAGATCAATTTCCTGAACAACTTTATCAAGTCCCGAATTTTTAAAAGTCAAAACTCCACCAATACCTAATTTAAAACCTAAATCTATGACTCGTTCGGCATCTTCAACACTTCCGGTAAAGCAATGAAAAACTCCGTTTAGCTCAGAAGAAATAACATCTTCCATAATTTCAAAAATTTCACTAAAAGAATTTCTGGTGTGAATCACCACAGGAAGTTTGTGTTTTTTTGCAAGTTCGATTTGATATCTTAAAGCATATTCCTGTTCCCTTTTGTAAGTTTTATCCCAGTACAAATCAATTCCAATTTCTCCAATTGCTATAAAATTTTTATCAGATAATTTATTTTCAACTATTTCGAGTTCTTCTTTATAATTTGACTCAACAGAAGTTGGATGCAATCCTATCATTGGAAAACAATTTTCAGGAAAATCATTACAAACTTCCATCATCCCGTTTATTGAAGAGTTGTCGATATTTGGGAGAAGCATGTATTTTACACCCTCATCAATAGCGTCAGCAATTACCTGTTTCCTATCCTTATCAAATTGCTCTAAATATAAATGTGTATGTGTATCTGTAAAGATCATGCGGCAAAATTAGGATAATTTGTATTATTTTTGCTTTTATACTACTTCTTAACAATTTTGCAAAGCAAAAGCTGTTTAGAAATAGTAATGCGGTACAAAATAAAACTGGAAATTATGCAATTACGTTCCGTACAAGTATAAACCGAAAACCGTTTTGAAAAAAATACTGATAATACGTTTTAGTTCTATTGGTGATATTGTGTTAACAACACCTGTAATCCGTTGTTTAAAAAAACAACTTAGGGATACGGAAATCCATTATCTCACTAAAGAAAAATTTTATCCGGTAATCAAAAAAAATCCATACATCGACAAAATACACCTTTTAAAAGATGATCTGGATGCAATAATTTCTGAGCTAAAAGCTGAGAATTTTGACCATATTATTGATCTTCATAAAAATATAAGATCGCTTTTTGTAAAGAAAAAACTCCATAAGCCTTCCTCTTCTTTTTGTAAGCTTAATTTTAAAAAATGGCTTATCGTAAATTTCAAGATCAATCGTTTGCCCGATTTGCATATTGTTGACAGATATTTTAAATCAGTAAAAATTTTTAATGTAACTATTGATGGAGAAGTATTAGATTATTTTATTCCTGAAGATGAATTTGTAAATATTAATGATCTGCCGGACAATTTCCGT
>JAUWKH010000257.1 GCA_030614305.1 Bacteroidota bacterium | reverse complement strand
TAAGCATAGTCTGTTAATTTAGATAATTTAATTAAATGATTTTATTAGGATCTTAAAGTTATAACTCTTGACCGCTTCCCAATTGAATATGCATTGACTCAGAACAATATTGGGAATGCATACTGCACGCTTGCAGATGTGGAAGCAAAGGCTGTGAACTATGATAAGGCAATCAAATCCTATGAAGAGGCTTTTAAAGTTTACACTCTTGACCACTTCCCAATGGATTATGCAATGACTCAGAACAATATTGGGTATGCATACCACACGTTTGCAGAGGTGGAAGCAAAGGCTGTGAACTGTGAAAAGGCACTCAAATCCTATGAAGAGGCTCTTAAAGTCAGAACTCTTGACCGCTTCCCAATGGATTATGCAATGACTCAGAACAATATTGGTAATGCATACAGCACGCTTGCAGTGGTGGAAGCAAAGGCTGTGAACTGTGAGAAGGCAATCAAATCCTGTGAAGAGGCTCTTAAAGTGTTTACAAAGCAAAAATTTCCAGAAAATTATCAGTTAGTTGAAAGAAATCATAGAAATCTTCTTAATTTCTGTATAGACAAATAAATCGTGAGACCACTAAACAAACCGCTTCGACATTTTCATGGCTCGTCCTTCGGATCAACTAACTCAACATTTACTGCTCACTTCGTTTGTCCAAATTTATGCTTCGCTGAAACATTTTTTATTTTGAGTCTCAAGCACTAAAGGTTTCAATATTTCTGTCAAGTTTTTTAACCATACCTTGTAAAACATTGCCGGGCCCTACTTCAATAAATGTTTTGGCACCATCTGCAATCATATTCTGCATTATCTGTGTCCACCTTACAGGAGAAGTTAGCTGAGAAATCAGATTGGTTTTAATAATTTCAGGATCAGTAACAGACTGAC
The DNA here is from genome assembly GCA_030614305.1 of Bacteroidota bacterium. Lineage (GTDB taxonomy): Bacteria > Bacteroidota > Bacteroidia > Bacteroidales > JADFUO01 > JADFUO01. The sequence continues at coordinate 2,491 of JAUWKH010000257.1, read as the reverse complement.
CTGTAACATTTTGATATATCGGGCAAATACCCTGACTGAATTTTGTGGATTTTATTGCTTCAGCCAGTTCAACTCTGGCAGGCTCCATTAAAGGTGAATGGAAAGCTCCTCCTACTTTTAACGGAAGTGCTCTTTTTGCACCTGCTTCCTTTAGCTTTTCGCAAGCAATTTCAATACCTTTGAAAGAACCTGAAATTACCAATTGCCCCGGACAATTATAGTTTGCAGGAATAACAATTTCATTAATTGAGTCTAAAATTTTTTCAACGGTTTTATCGTCAAGACCGATAATTGCTGCCATTGTTGAAGGTTCTGATTCACAAGCCTTTTGCATTGCTCTTGCTCTGGCAAACACTAATTTTAATCCGTCTTCAAACAATAATGTTTTATTGGCTACCAGGGCAGAGAATTCTCCAAGTGAATGTCCGGCAACCATATCAGGTTTAAAATCTTCACCTAAAGTTTTTGCAAGAATTACAGAATGCAGAAAAATTGCAGGTTGTGTAACATTTGTTTGTCTCAGGTCTTCATCAGTACCATCAAACATAAGGTCTGTGATACGAAATTTTAAAATATTGTTTGCTTTTTCAAACAGGTCTTTTGCTTTTGAAGAATTTTCATATAATTCTTTGCCCATTCCAACAAACTGAGCACCCTGTCCGGGAAACACATAAGCTTTCATAAAAAAATTATTTAAGGATTAAATATTGTTTGGAGATAAAATTATTTCGATAAAGATTATTTTAAAGTGTTATTTGCGATTTCCTAAAAAACGCAGCAAAAATAAAAATAAATTTATAAAATCAAGGTATAAATTTAAAGCTCCCATTATAGTTAGTTTTTTTGCCGGCTCAGCCCCGTATTGTAATCCACTTCCAATTCTTTTCAGCTTTTGAACATCATAAGCTGTAAGACCTGTAAAAACAAGGACTCCAATAAAACTGATAATATAATCCAAAGAGCTGCTATGTATAAAAAAATTCGCCACACTGGCAATTATTATTCCAATCAATCCCATAAACATAATTGAACCGAATTTAGTAAGGTCGGTTTTTGTAGTATAACCTACAAATGCCATTAAGCCAAACATACCTGAAGTTACAATAAATGTTAAAGTAATTGAAGCGGCAGTATAAACAAGCAGGATAAAGCTTAAGCTCATTCCCATCAAAATGGCAAAAGCAATAAATAGCAATGATAATATTCCTGAAGATAATTTACTGAAACCAAATGACATCAGTAACACAAATCCGAATGGTGATAAAAATACTACCCAACCCAAAGTATTCATACCTCCTGTTTCCGGATTTATTAAACTACCGATTAATTTGGGATCCGATGCAAAAAAATATGATGTAGTTGCTGTAATTGCAAGTGCTAAAAACATCCACAAAAAAACATTTGCAACAAAAGTGCGCGACATTGAAATCCCTTCCTGTTGCGATTGGGCTATATTGAAAGTGTCGTTTTTTGTAAGCATTTTTATACTATTATCCTGTAAAACTTTGTTTTTTTAGTAAAGTATTGGTTTTGTAATTGTCAGTCTTCAGTCTCCAGTCTCCAGTCTCCAGTCTCCAGTCTCCAGTCTTCAGCCTATTAATCGTCGACTGCTGACTGCCGACTGCCGACTAACTGCTACTGCCACTTTGTTTCTTATCATTCAATATTCAACATAGAACCGAATTAATTACATTTGATAACGCAGTAAAAAAGAAAATATTATTGTGTCTTAAAAGAGTATTTATTAATGCAATTTTGAACCTATTAAATGGATAAATTCTGCTCTGGTTTCCTGTCGTTTGAATGCACCTGTAAAATCAGATGTTGTAGTTACAGAGTTTTGTTTTTGAACGCCTCTCATTATCATACACAAATGTTGAGCTTCAATTACAACTGCCACACCCAGTGGCTTGAGCGTAGAATCAATAGCTTCTTTTATTTGTGTTGTCAGCCGTTCCTGAACCTGCAACCGTCTGGAATAAGCTTCAACAACTCTTGCAATTTTACTTAAGCCTGTAATATATTGGTTTGGGATATATGCAACATGTGCTTTACCAATAAAAGGTAACAAATGATGTTCGCATAACGAAAATATTTCAATATTCTTTACAATTACCATTTCCCTGTAATCTTCTCTAAACATTGCCGATTTCAGGATTTCTACCGGGTCGTGATCATAGCCTTGAGTCATGAACTGCATTGCTTTGGCAACTCTTAACGGCGTATCAAGCAGGCCTTCACGATTGGGGTCTTCTCCAATTAAACTTAGAATTTCTTTATAATAATCTCTTAATTTTTCAAGATGTTCAATATTATGATTTTCTATTTTTTCATAGCTAAAAACATGATTGTTCTTTTTTTTCATCATTAGTTTAATATTAATTTCTCTGGGCAATAAAACATTTTCCTGGGCAAAATTAAGAAACTTCTCAGGTAAAATGCAGTTAATTAGGAATAATTTAATTAAACATTCCATTTCTTTCATTGATGT
>JAUWKH010000274.1 GCA_030614305.1 Bacteroidota bacterium | reverse complement strand
ACATCAATCTGGCATTTAAGCAATACCCTCACTCCTTTTTCAAGATTTGTTTTGGAGCAATATTTATTAAATTCTGAAAAAGATATTTTCACTAATAAACAACTTAGGTTGATGATTGATGTTATAGAAGCAGCTAAAAAAGTTAAAACCATCGGAAGTATTGATCTTTTTGATTTTGACCCAAAAAACAAAAGAGCAGGAATTGGGATATTAATAATAAAAGAAGAAAGGGAAAAAGGTTTTGCCTCAATAGCTTTGGATTTATTAATTAAATATGCTTTTGAGACTTTAGACCTGCATCAGCTTTACTGTAATATTCCATATTATAACGAAATAAGTTTAAATTTGTTTAAAAAGAAACATTTTAAAATAATCGGAGTAAAAAAGGATTGGATTTCAAATAATCGAAAATGGTTAGATGAATATATGTTGCAACTTGTTAATAAGAATCAATAAGGAATAAAATATATCTTTGTAGATTAATTTAGAAAAGGCTAAGGCTCCATACGGACTCCTTTCAGTCGTAAGGCTAAGGCTAAGGCTAAGGAAAAGAAAAAGAAAAAGGAAAAGAAAAAGGAAAAAATAAAATATGGCATATAAAGATTTTACACAAATGGCTGTATGGCAAAAGGCTTTCAATCTGCTGATAGAAGTTTATCAGCTTACTAAATCTTTTCCAAAGGAAGAAAGATATGGGATGATTTCTGATATTAGAAGATCAGCAAATTCAGTAGTGCATAATACTGCTGAGGGATTTGGGAGATATGAAAAAAGGGATAAAACAAGATTTTATAAAATTTCCAGGGGAAGCTGTTATGAGATAATAAGCCAAACACTTGTATCTTTAGCTTTAGCTTTAAAATACATAAATCAAGAAGATAAAGAAGACTTAGTGACCGTTTACAGTGAAGCAATTAAATTAAATTAAATGACTTATTATCATACAAAATACAACATCGGAAAAAAGAAAAAAAAATCCAAATTTCATAGATTCGTTATTTATACGTTTATCTTGCTCATTATTGCAGCTTTGATTATCGGATACTTATTATACAAAATAATTTATTATCAGAATGTATGGATACCCGAAAATGAAAGTGTAGCGATTTATATTCCTAGCAATTCAAATTTTGAAAATGTAAAAAAAATTCTTTATGAAAAAGGCATTATAATTCACAGAAATAATTTTGAATGGCTGGCTATAAAGAAAAACTATCCTGATAATATTAAACAGGGTAAATATCTTATTAAGAATAGAATGAGTAATAATGAATTGATTGATTTACTCAGATCCGGCAAACAGGAATCTGTGAATTTAATTTTTAATAATATCAGAACTAAAGAACAACTTGCAAAAAATATTTCCGGACAGATTGAATCGGATTCAGCATCAATTATTAAATTACTTAATGACTCAACATATATTTCTCAATTTGATTTGTATCCCGAAATAGTAACAACTATTTTTATCCCAAATACTTATAAAATTTTCTGGGATGTTACTGCCGAACAATTTATTGAAAGAATGTACCTTGAGTACAAAAAATTCTGGAATCACCAAAGGCAAAAAAAAGCCGATGAGCTTGAAATGACAATCCCTGAAGTTATAACTCTTGCCTCAATAGTTGAAAAAGAAACTCAGAAAAATGATGAAAAACCAATTATTGCCGGTGTTTATATTAACCGTTTAAAACGCGGCTGGCGTTTGCAGGCAGATCCGACACTTATTTATGCACTTGGCGATTATAATATTAGAAGGGTTCTTAATAACCACAAAGAAATTGATTCACCATATAATACTTATAAATACAGAGGTTTACCACCAGGACCTATTTGTATTCCCTCAATTTCATCAATTGATGCAGTATTAAATTACGATAAAAACAATTACCTGTATTTCTGTGCCAGGGATGATCTTTCAGGATATCATGCTTTTGCAAAAACCAATACTCAACATAGCCAGAATGCAAGGAAATACAGGGAAGCATTGAATAAGCTAAAAATTTGGAAATAAACTGAATATTTATAAGTTTTGAAAATCAAACATATATCAATATACATAATTGCTTTAATAATATTTTTTATTAAATAATTATACATACTCCCAAAACGATTCCATAGACAATATCTTTTATCCTGAAAAAATTAATAAGAAGAGATTAACTGCTGTTATTGCAATAGAAAGTGCTTTATATGTCGGCTCCATGATTGGATTGTATAGCATGTGGTATAAAGATTATCCTCAAACTACTTTTCATTTCATAAACGATAATAACGAATGGCTTCAAATGGATAAAATGGGGCATATTTTCACTTCATATTATTTAGGAAGAATTGGTTACGAATCATTACGATGGTCTGGTGTTAACGAAAAAAAATCCATTTGGTACGGAGGAATGCTGGGTTTTACTTTTTTAATGACCGTAGAGATTTTTGATGGATTTTCAGCCGAATGGGGGGCATCAACAGGTGATATAATTGCCAACGGACTTGGAACAGCTTTATTCATCGGGCAGCAATTGGCATGGAGTGAACAACGGTTTCTGATTAAATTCTCTTTTCATCAAACAGAATATCCGCAATACCGCCCTGACTTGCTGGGAAAAAATCTGATCCAGGAAATTATTAAAGATTACAATGGAGAAACTTTCTGGCTTTCAGGAAACATTCATTCATTTTTAAGGAAAAAATCCAAATTTCCAAAATGGTTAAATGTTGCATTTGGGTATGGTGCAGAAGGAATGACAGGAGCAACCAGCAATCCTCCAGAATATGAGGGAAAACCGATACCGCAATTTGACCGTTACAGACAGTTTTATTTTTCTTTCGATGTGGATTACACAAGAATCAAAACAAGGTCAAAAGTTTTAAAAGTGTTTTTTACTGTAATCAGTTTCATAAAGATACCTTTTCCAACTCTTGAATATAACACAAAAGACGGTTTGAAATTTCATTATTTATACTTTTAATGCGAATCAAGGGTTGAAAATACAAATTGCAGGTTTTCAGAGCCAATCCTGACAGGTTTTTAAAACCTGTCAGGATTACACCGTTGATAATCATTATAATAATCCAACTCTTGATTCGCATATATAACTCCTTTCTAATTCTTTACCACTCTTCTTTCCTGTTTTAATAAATCTTTTTAAATAATTATATTCGGTTTCTGTAAGTTGAAATGTTTTTTTTGACATATTATTATTTTTTGTGAAAAAATTTT
>JAUWKH010000400.1 GCA_030614305.1 Bacteroidota bacterium | reverse complement strand
TGTACCACCGTAATTTTCATAATTAAAACGGTCTATATAATTGTCCGTTATTCCTCTTTTTTTCATGAATCTATACAAAGATTCAATTTGTTTTAGAACAACATTACCTGCAAACCCGTCACATACAATCACATCAGCTTTTTCTTTTAAAAAGTCACGTCCTTCAATGTTTCCAATAAAATTAAAAACTTTTGATCCTTTCATCAATTGAAAAGCAGTTTGACTCAGAAGATTTCCTTTTTCTTCTTCTTCTCCAATATTCAGTAATCCTACTTTGGGATTTTTTATACCATGAACATGTTGTGCATATATTGATCCTAAAATTGCAAACTGGTACATAACATCTGGTTTAGGGTCGGGATTTGTGCCAACATCAAGCAAGATTGTTATGCCGCCGTTTTCTTTCGGAAGAATGGCAGAAGTACAGGGGCGGATTATTCCGGGAATAACATTTGTACTGTAAATTGAGCCTACAATCATAGCACCACTATTACCTGCGCTTGAGAAAGAACCAATCTTGTTTTCTTTTAACATCCTGAAACCAACAGTAATGCTTGAATCTTTCTTTTTTGTATAGGCTTTTAAAGGATGTTCGCCCATGTCAATTTTTTCTGAAGCATGAACGATTTCAAAATTATTAGTATTGATTTTATTATCTTCCAGAGAATTTAAAATAATTTTTTCATCACCAATAAGCACAATCCGGTCTGATGCAGATAATTCTTCCAGTGCTAAAATTGCTCCGTCTATTGTAGTTTCCGGAGCAAAATCACCTCCCATGACATCTAAGCCTATTTTCATCAGCTCAAGCTTATTAGTGAAAATTTTAAATTTTACCTTTCTGACTGAATTTACTTAGCTTCAAATTTTTCAATAGCTAATTTCCCTTTGTAGTAACCACATTCAGAACATACCCTGTGATATATTACAGGTGCTCCGCAATTTGAACATATTATAATATTTGGAGCTTCAGCTTTATAATGAGTTCTTCTTTTGTCTCTTCTGGTTTTTGATATTTTTCGTTTTGGATGTGCCATTTCTGTGTATTTGTTTTATGAGTTATTATAAATTTATTTTAATTTAATATCTTTTAGTTTTTCCCATCTTGGGTCAATAGTTTTACCTTTTGAAATTTCTTTGAACTTTTTTATTACCTCCTGATTACAAAGGCTTTTTCCATCAGCATTATCCGGATGAACACGTTTATACGGAAGTAATAAATTGATATATTCGTAAATATAATGGCTAATATTAATTTTATTATCAGATTCAGGAATTATAAGTATTTCTTCAGTTTCCTCAAATTTTTCTTTGCCGAACTTTATAATTAATTTTTCTTTTCCATAAATATCAAGATCAAATGGTTCCAAACACCTGTCGCAAGTAACATTTACAGTACCATTGATAATAAAATTTAGAATAAGCATATTCTCCTGTTTATTGAGCAATAAATCAACGGTTACTTTGCCATTTTTTATTTCCGAAAAATCAAAATTTTCAAAGAACTTTTCATCAATAATAAATTTATATTGATGATCTCCAATACTTAATCCACTAAACCGGATTACAAATTGTTTTAAGTAATCCACAATAAATAACTGTTAAAATTTGGGGTGCAAACTTACAGATTAATATTTT
>JAUWKH010000243.1 GCA_030614305.1 Bacteroidota bacterium | reverse complement strand
ATCCGAAAACTTATGAAATCGGAGGGATTACTATTTCCGGAGTTAAATACCTTGATAATAATGTATTAAAAATGCTTTCAGGTTTAAACACCGGTGATAAGATTAAAATCCCGGGTGAAGATATACCTACTGCAATCCGAAAATTATGGGATCAGGGCTTGTTTGAAAACATTATCATTTCTATTGTTGGCCGTCATGGAGATATTATCTTTCTTAATATTGACCTTAAAGAACGCCCGCGCTTAACAAAATTTTCATTTTCAGGAATAAGGAAAGCAGAGGCAGATAATTTGCGCGATGAAATCAACCTCACACGAGGAGATGTTGTTACTGATAATCTTATTATCAGAACAACAAATATCATAAAAAATCATTATGTTGATAAAGGATACCTTGAATGTGACATAAACATCAGTCAAGTTGCTGATACCATTCATAAAAACAGTATCACCTTAGTAATTGATATCAAAAAACATAAAAAAGTTAAAATTTACGAAATTAACATTCATGGCAACAAATATTTATCTGCACAAAAAATAAAAAGTGCATTTAAAGAAACCAAGGAAAAAGGTACTTTCAAACCATTACAAAATATTGATTCTCTATTATTTGTGATTATTAAAGCTGCCTTGCACCTTGACATAGAGGAAATTTTTACGGCATTTAATGAATATGCACATGAAAATATCAAGATAAGGATTTTTAAATCTTCAAAATTTATTGAAGAAGATTATGATGAAGATAAAATAAATCTGATAAATTTATATAATGAACTTGGATACAGGGATGCTAAGATTGTTAAAGATTCTATTTACAGAAGTGGTGAAAACACTTTAGATATTGACATTACAATTGATGAAGGCAATAAATATTATTTTCGGAACATAAAATGGATTGGCAACACAAAATATACTTCGGAAGAGTTAAATAACAGGTTAAAAATACAAAAAGGAGATATTTATAATAAAGAATTGCTTGAAACCAATCTTTCATTTAATCCAAACGGTTATGATGTGAGTTCATTATACCTTGATGATGGCTATTTGTTTTTCACTGCAAATCCGGTTGAAGTGCAGGTTGAAAACGATTCCATTGATCTTGAGATAAGGATCAGGGAAGGCAAACAGGCAAGGATCAACAAAGTTTCAATAAAAGGAAATACACGTACCAGCGATCATGTTGTAATTCGTGAACTCAGAACCCGTCCCGGACAATTATTCAGCCGCACGGATATTATCAGAACAACAAGAGAACTGGCACAACTCCGTTATTTTGATCCTGAATCAATTGTTCCGAATATTGTGCCGGATGCTGCATCCAGTACGGTTGATATTGAATATGTAGTTGAAGAAACTTCATCCGATCAAATTGAATTATCAGGAGGCTGGGGTTATGGCAGGATCATAGGAACAGTAGGGGTTTCGTTTAATAACTTTTCCTTAAAGAATTTTTTTAAAAAAGGTGCATGGCGTCCAATCCCTACCGGAGATGGTCAGAAATTAAGCCTAAGATTACAAACTTATGGTAAAGGATATTTCAGTTACAGTGTATCATTTACAGAACCATGGCTTGGTGGAAAAAAACCAAATGCTTTCAGTGTATCGTATTATCATTCGCTTTACTCAAACGGATTGCCAAAGGGTGATATTAACAGATCATCTTTTGTGATAAACGGCATATCATTTGGATTAGGAAAAAGATTATTATGGCCCGATGATTTTTTTACTCTATATCAGGGCATTAACCTTCAGCTTTATAATTTAAGTAATTACTCAAGAATATTTTCGTTTGGAACAGGTAACGGAGATTTTAACAATATTAACTATAATATAACTTTTGCAAGAAATTCCATCAGTTCACCTATCTACCCGCGGTATGGTTCCGAAGTTTCATTATCATTGGAGTTAACTCCACCTTATTCGTTATTTTCCAATAAAGATTATTCAACACTTGATGATAATGAAAAATATAAGTGGATTGAATATCATAAATGGAAATTTAATGCATCATGGTATATGGAATTGCTTGATAAATTAGTGCTGAGTGTTAGAACAAAATTTGGTTTTCTCGGAACGTATAACGAACAGATCGGAGTAACACCATTTGAAAGATTCTATTTGGGCGGTGACGGACTATCGGGATATAACAATCTGGACGGAAGAGAAATTATCGGAATGAGAGGCTATGGTAACGAAACAATTACACCCGGATATTACATAAATAAAAATATTGGAGGTACTATCTATAGTAAATATACGTTTGAAATAAGGTATCCTTTATCACTTAATCCGAATGCAACAATTTATGCATTGGGTTTCTTAGAAGCAGGAAATGCATGGCTAACTTTTGATAGTTTTGATCCTTTTGAAGTTAAAAGAGCAGCAGGATTTGGTGTTCGGGTATTTTTGCCAATGTTTGGACTATTAGGACTTGACTGGGGTTACGGATTTGATGATATTCCAGGTATTCCCGGTGCTAATGGAGGCCAGTTCCATTTCTCAATTAATCAATCTATTGATTAAATTTCTGGCAGGTTTTTTGCTTAAAATATAGAAACATAATTAATAATTAACCCGGATAAGGGGCTGAATATTTTCAGTAAATATGGAGGATAAAAAAATGTTTAACAAAATAAAATCCCGTACAAATTCAGGTAAAAAATTTATTTTATCAATAATGCTTTTTCTTTCAGCATTTGCTTTTACTTATGCTCAAAAATATGCTTATGTTGACACAGATTATATTCTTGAAAACATCCCTGAATATACCGATGCCTTGGATTTATTAGATGACCTGTCAGTTAAATGGCAAAAGGAAATTGAAGTAAAATTTGCTGAAATTGACCAACTTTATAACGATTATCAGGCAGAGGCAATATTGTTGCCTGAAGATATTAAGAAAAAAAGAGAAGAAGAAATCATACAAAAAGAAAAAGAAGCAAAAGAGTTGCAAAAACAAAAATTTGGCAGAGATGGAGAATTATTCCAAAAACGCAAGGAATTGGTCCAGCCAATACAGGAAAAAATATATAATGCCATTGAAGAAATCGCCACAGTTAGAAATTTTGCTTTTGTCTTTGATAAAGGCGGAAGCTTAACGATTTTATTTGCAAATCCTAAATTTGACATCAGTGATGATATACTTGATGAAGTTGGAAGCATTATGCAAACAGTTAGAAAGGAAGACAGGAAAAAATCAGCTCCTACTAAGGGATCGGTTGATGAATCGGGTAAAAATAGAGAACCTAAAAAGTAAATAAAATAAAATATTTTAAAGAACTTTTATATAATTTTTTTAGTTCGTTTTAAATTATTTTATAAATTTGTGCTTTCAAAATAATTAATAACTTTTAAAATAAAAACATGAAAAATTTATTAAAAATCTTTATTATTCTGGTATTTGTAGCAGGTTATTCAACATTAAATGCTCAAACTAATGCTAAATTAGGCTACATCAATTCAAATGAATTATTTGAATTAATGCCCGCAAGAGATACGATTGAAACTCAACTTAGAGAATACAAAACCACATTAGAAAATACAATTCAAGCAATGTTGCTTGAGT
>JAUWKH010000329.1 GCA_030614305.1 Bacteroidota bacterium | reverse complement strand
TTCTCTTTTTGACATAATTTTAATTTTTAGTAAACCTGATCTTATTTTTTTGCTTTTTAACAATTCTTCTATTTTGTAGAATTATAAATTCAACCATGTTTATATATTTCTATTATTTTCAAACAAAGATAGAGTGCAGGTACGACAAATCATGTCACATATTAATTAAATTACTTTTTTAGTAATTCCATAATATTTTTTATCTTTTCAAGCATAATGTTTAACTCATTATCAGATTTTATATCAAATATTTGGTCAGGAACATGATAGTAATATTTTCCTTCTTTATTTGGCTCTTTGCCATTATATTTAAAATCCATAGAAGAAAAATCAGACACTAATTCCTTCCCTTCTTCTTTATAATTAGCTAACCATAGTTCACAACCATGATCATAAAACCAGATTTCTAGCCAATATTTGTAAGGTCTGTAAAAAAGCTCTATGTATTTTTTAGTTCGAAAACTATTTATATAATAATCGCGATTAGTAAGTTTATTCTTAATAATACTAATTTCATCTTTTATATCAAGCAATTCTGCAATATCATCATAATTACTTTGCTTTCTTCCTTCATAACTTGGGTGAGGTGCTACCAAAATTTCAAAATTATTATTCTGAATAGATGCATTAAATATTTTAAAAGAAATATTCTCTTTGATACGTTTTGGATGTGATAATATATTGAAAAAAGACTTATAGTTCTCAGATTTTCCTAAAAGTAAAATCCGTTTAGGCTTTAGTATATTAATTTCATTTTTTAAAATATGCTTTGGGCAATTCTCCCACATATTAGGCAAAGGTGCTGAATTATTACCTTTTGGAGAACATTTAATAGTATTTGTAATAGCAACACATTCTAATGTGTCTACTAAAGATTCAGAAGGAAAAGTCCAATCAACAGATAAAGAAAAATGAGAATTGCTATTCATCCATATTTGAGTATATGCTAACATGCGATGATAAACAATGGAACCCTGATAGCCTGTATTTTTAAAAATTTGTTTTTTTCCTAGTTTAAATTCACTCTTTGCTAATTCCATTAATTTAATCATTGCATCCAGTTCATCACCATAGTCATTAAAATTAATACCCAAACACAGAACTCGGTTTTTTGCATATTTTCTCCCAATATAGGGTTTGTATATTGTTCTGCGACCTGACTCACAGGTCTTAGGCCAACATTTATCATTTAATTCACATTTACCATTCACAGATAATTTATCATATAAATTATTTAGTTCAGTATCCATTATTATTTGTCTTTAGAATTATGAATTAAAAAAAGCTTTGCACATGCCCGTGCATCAGACAAAGCATCATGATGATTCAAAGGTATATCATGCTCCCGACACAATGATGCAAGATTATCTTTAAATATCCTGTATGTACAATACTTTTTATATTCGGGAATTTGCATTCCGTAATATTCAAGTGTTTTGTATAAAACAGGAAAGTCAAATGATAATCCGTTGTGAGCTACAACAGATTGACCTTTTATGAATGGCTCAATTTTGTGCCAAAGTTTATCAAAGGTAGGAGCATTTGCGGTATCCTCAGGGGTTATTCCATGAATATTAATAAACCTATCCCAATAATAGTTTTTGGGAGGTTGTACCAATAAATTTATTTCATCGGTTATTTTTCCATGTTCAACTCTAACAAGTCCAACCTGACAAATGCTCCAACGGTATTTTTGTGCAGTTTCAAAATCAATGGCTGTAAAACAATACATATTTTTTATAATGCAGGTGCATGTTTACCTTTATTGGAACCATTTGGATGTCTTGAACAACTTGAAGCTGTCATTGAACTAATTGAACTAAACGATTGTCCACAATACTTACAAGTGTATTTAGCTTTTTCACTTCCTTCGTAAAGTTTGTGTTTCCCTTTGTTTGAACCAAGAGGGTGTCTTGAGCAACTTGAAACTGTTAAGCTTGATACACTTGAGAATTTTTGTCCGCAATACTCGCAATAAAAATTAGCCATAATTATAGTTTTTAAATTTTGCCTACTCTAAAAGTTTTCGGCTTACCTTATTTTGGGTCAAAAATAAATCTCTTATCAGCCAATCCATGTCATACTCTCGCATTTTTCTCTGTGCGTCGGCAAGAAAACAGCTCTTTTGCAAACTTTGGTTTCGTGTCGGCTCGTGCGGTTTGCAAATGTGCTGTTTTGCGTGTTGGCTGTTTCCATGACTCGTTTTCTTGTTGTCTTATTGCAGCAAAATTACCGCTGTGTTCGATTTTTTTCGGCTTGTTGCTAACGGATTGGCATATGAAACGTTGCGCTTTCAGGGCACTTTCGTATCAGGTTGCCAAATCGTTGATTAAATGTTATGCCGCCCAAATTTACCACTTTCTGCGCAATGTTTTATGATGCCGTGT
>JAUWKH010000357.1 GCA_030614305.1 Bacteroidota bacterium | reverse complement strand
GAAACTGCTGATATATTATTAGAAATATACGAAACCGAAAAACTTGCTTTTAAAAAGCTTTCAAAATTGAAATTAAATAAATGACATATCAGACCTGCATTCAAATAAATAATCTTTCAAAAAGATATTTTGCTTCTAAAGAAGATAGCTTAAAGCAAGTTAGCCTTAATATTAATGCAGGAGAAAAATTTGGTATTTTAGGACCAAATGGCGCCGGCAAAACAACATTAATTTCAATTCTATGTGGAATAATACTATCCTCAAGTGGAAGTGTAAAATATTTTGAACAAGGTAATGAAGTAAACTTAAAAACTTTCAGAAAAAAAACGGGATTCGTACCGCAGGAATATGCTTTTTACCAGGAATTAACCCCTAATCAAAATTTAGAATATTTCGGAGCTTTATATAACTTATCAAAAAAGGAAATAAATTCACGTTCCGAAAAATTATTATTTTTACTCGGACTTTCTAAAGTATCAGACAAAAAGCTTCAAACCTTTTCGGGCGGAATGAAAAGAAGAATCAATCTTGCAATCGGGATAATTCATAAACCGACAATTCTGTTTTTAGACGAACCTACCGTTGGAGTTGATGTACAAAGCAAGAATGCAATTATCGGGTTCCTTAATGAACTAAATAATGAAGGCACCACAATTATTTACACTTCTCATCACATGTCTGAGGCAGAAGAGTTCTGCAATTATATCGCCTTATTGGATCAAGGGAAATTAATTGCTTATGATAGTCTTACTAATCTTTTAAATCTTCACAATTCGTCAAGTTTAAAATCTTTATTTATAAATTTAATCGGGGAGGATTATCGCGACAATGTTTAAGTTATGGGCTTCAATAAAGAAAGAATTCTACCTGTTAGTTAGCGATAAAGTTGGCTTGGTTCTAATGTTTGTAATGCCCCTGTTACTGGTTTTTGTAATTACAATTATCCAGGATAGTGCATTCAAATTAGTAAATGAAAATAAAATTTCAATACTAATTGTTAATCAGGATAAAGGAAAGCAGGGAGAGAAATTAGTTGAATTATTTGAGGGGTCAGGATTATTTGAAATTGAAGAAGACAATAATATCCCTGCCGGTAAGGTTAAAGATGAATTACTAAATAGAGACAAACTTATCGCTCTTTACATTTCTTCTGATTTTTCATTAAAATTAAATGAAAAGGCAAGTCAGATAAGCAGCTTAATGATGGAAGAGTTAGGATTAAAAGAAACTTCCGAAGATAATAAAAACATTGAGCTTCCTTCACTTACTTTTTATAATGACCCTGTTTTACAGGAAAATTACTGCTATTCACTAATAAGTATTATTTATTCCATTTTAGATGCTGTTGAAAATTCATTAATGATAGAAAAATTTTATTTGGAAATGGGATTTGAAAATGTACCTGAAAATTTAAAAGAAAAAATCATATCAAATAAGGTAAATATAATTCAAATACCGGCTACAAGTTCCGACAGCGATGTATTGCCAAATTCAACACAACACAATGTTCCTGCATGGACAATTTTTGCTATGTTTTTTATGGTGGTTTCACTCGGTAACAACATAGTTAAAGAACGCACTAACGGCAGTTTTATAAGGTTGAAAACTATGCCTACTAGTTTCTCATTAGTTTTGGCAGGTAAGATGATAATATACCTGATAGTTGCAATTTTACAGCTTGCACTTATATTCTCAGCAGGTGTATTTTTGTTCCCTTTTATTAATCTTCCTCAATTGGTTTTGCCATCCAATATCTTTGCATTTGGCACTGTAGTATTAATATGCGGCTTATCAGCAGTAAGCTATGCATTAATGGTTGGTTCGATTGCAAAAACACAAGAACAGGCAAACGGATTTGGCGCAGTATCAATTATTATATTTGCAGCACTTGGAGGAATTTGGGTTCCGGTATTTGTAATGCCGGAATATATGCAATTTATAAGCAATTTTTCACCCTTGCATTGGTGCCTTGAAGGGTTTTATATTTTATTTCTAAAAGGAGGGGATTGGGCTGAATTATTTAAAATAATTTTGCCTTTGTTTATATTTATTGTATGTTGCCAGTT
>JAUWKH010000031.1 GCA_030614305.1 Bacteroidota bacterium | reverse complement strand
TTTTGGAGCGGAAGTAATTGCTTATGATAAATATAAATTTAATTATTCAGATAAGTTTGTTACTGAAACCGATTTGGAAAAGATATTTAAAGCGACAGATATTTTAAGTCTTCATGTTCCTCTTACAGAAGAAACAACTTATATGGTTGATGATAATTTTATTAATAAATTCAAAAAAGAGATTTATCTCATAAATACTTCGCGGGGGAAGGTTGTGAGAACAAACGATTTGGTTAAAAATATCCAATCAGGTAAAATTAAAGGTGCTGCTTTGGATGTGCTTGAATACGAAGATTTATCTTATGAAAATTTGGATAAAAATAATTTTACGGATGCCTTTAAATATCTTGTTAGTTCAGACAAAGTTATTTTATCTCCTCATATAGCCGGCTGGACTTATGAATCAGAATATAAGCTGGCAAAGGTTTTGGTGGATAAGATAAAGGAAGAGTTTGGGTTTTGATTTACCAGTTCAAAATCTTAACAAAATCATACTCTTCCGGATTGGCAATATATTTTTTTGCAGCATTGTAATCGGCTTTAGTTAAATATTGCAGACTGTCCTCAAAAATCAGTTTTGCCTTTTGTGAATCCATATTTACTAAACGCGGTTTAACTTTTCCATGTTCATCTTCAACATCTTTAAGATAAAGAGGAGCAATATCTCCTTTAGGGTCGGAAGTAACCATGCAGCCGGTTATTCCCTTGTCAAACAAATATTTAACTCCCATTCCGAGCAGGGCGCAATACATCAGGTCAAAGGCAATCGGACGTACACATCTGATTTCATAACCGAGTTCTACCGGACGGCTTTTAATTTTTATATTTAATTCTTTCAGCTTTCTCTGCAAAAGCATGTTGAAAATATGAGCTTTACTAACATTTCCAAGCTCAGGATGTCCATGCTCGTCATAAGTAAAATTAATCTCAGTGGCTTTAATTTCTTCGTCCGTCATAAAATGAAAAACTCCTTCACTGATTATAGCCACGCCATAATCAATTTCAAGAATTTTTCGCTTTATCATTGAGGAGATAATTAATCTAATAATTTTATCAAAAGTAATTTTAGTTTTATTGAACATTTCAGGAATAATTATCATGGGATAGTGGCATGCTCCTCCTATTCCAAATGCAAGATGCCCGGCTTCTCTTCCCATTGCAGAAACGACAAACCAATTTCCGCTTGTTCTTGCGTCTTCATAAATGGTAGTAGCAATTTTTACGCCTTCTTGTTTTGCCGACTGGTAACCAAAGGTTGGTGTTCCTTCAGGCAATGGCAGGTCATTGTCAATGGTTTTCGGCACGTGGATATTCCGGATTTTTACATTATTTTTTGCAAGAAATTTTGATATTCTGTTAGCTGTTGATGCAGTATCATCTCCACCGATTGTTACAAGCAGCTTTACATTATTGTTTACAAAAAAATCGGTTTTAAACTCCGAATCTTTGGGCTTGTAACGACTCATTTGCAAAGCCGAGCCACCGCTTTTATAGATTTCATCGGCAAACTGAAAATCAATATCCTGCATAACAGGTTTTTCAGAAAAAAGATTTTTATATCCCTCGTGCAAACCGATTACCCTGTATCCGTCTTTTAAAAATATTTTTGCTACTGAACTAATAACCGTATTTATTCCCGGAGCAGGACCTCCGCCACATAAAATTACTATCGATTTTTTCATGTTTGATTTAATTTGTTTTTTATTATTAAGATTTACAAAAATATAATATTATAAAATAAAATCTTGTTTTTTAACAAGTTTTTGTTCCGTTAAATTCTTTGTAGTTTTGTAAAAAATTTTTAAAGACTTATTAATTTGAATTTAAATGAATTAATACAACTGTTTCGGAGTGAAAAAAATTCGGAGCAAATTGTTAATACTCTTCAGAATTATGACAGAAACCGTATTCAATTAAAAGGATTGATAGGTTCGTCAAGGGCATTAGTGTCAGCAAGTGTTTTTAATGAGATTTCAGGAATCCATCTTTTTATTTTACCTGATAAAGAAACTGCAGCTCACTTTTTTAATGATCTTGAAAATATATATGATGAGAGATCACTTGATTATTCAAAGAAAAAAATATTGTTTTATCCCACTTCATACAAAAGGCAGTATGATATTGAAAATCCTGATAATGTAAATTTGTTATTGCGTGCCGAAATACTTAACAGAATTGGTTCATCTGCAAGAAAAACCATGATATTTACATATCCTGAAGCTCTTTCTGAAAAAATTATTTCTAAAAAATATCTTGCAAAAAATACAATGAAAGTCAATGTTGGCGAAAATTTGTCAATTGATTTTATTATTGATCTGATGAATGAATATAATTTTGAAAGAACTGATTTTGTAGTTGAACCGGGGCAATTTTCAGTGAGAGGAGGAATTGTTGATGTATTTTCATTCTCTAATGATTATCCGCTCAGAATAGAATTTTTTGGAGATGATGTTGAGTCAATCAGAACATTTGATACAGTTACTCAATTATCAATTGATAAACTTAAATGGGCTTCAATAGTTCCTGATGTCCAAAACAGGAAAATAAAAGAAACAAGGCAATCATTCTTAAATTATATTCCTAAAAACACAAGCATTTGGATTGACGATATAAATTTTACTGTTGATAAAATTAATGATGAGTATAAGAAAATTGAAAATATTAATTCGGGCTTGGATGATGAAATTGAACAACTTACTATTGACGAATTATTTGAAGACGGCAGGCAATTTTTAAAGAAATTATTAGACTTTTCTGTTATTGAATTTGGCAGACAATTTTATTTTAAAGATAGTTTTATCCTTAATTATGATATTATTCCCCAGCCGTCGTTCAATAAAAATTTTAAGTTATTAATTAAGAATCTTCATGAAAATTCTGGTAATGAAATTAAAAATTTTATTTTTTCGGATAATCCTAAACAAATTGAAAGACTTTATTCAATTTTTGAGGATATTCAGATTAATAACCAACTAAAAAGGAAAATAGATTTCATTCCTCAAAATTTATCATTGCACGAAGGATTTATTGACAGGAACCTGAAAATTGCTTGTTATACTGATCATCAGATTTTTGAACGGTATCATCGTTTTTTTCTTAAAGACGGTTATAAAACAAAACAAGCTGTAACTTTAAAAGAAATATATGACTTAAAACCAAGTGATTTTGTAACTCATATTGACCATGGAATTGGAAAATTTGACGGTTTGGAAAAAATTGAAAACAATGGCAAGCAGCAGGAAGCAATCCGTTTAGTATATAAAAATAACGACCTGTTATATGTGAGTATACATTCGTTGCACCGTATTGCAAAATACGTTGGCAAAGAAGGAAAAGCTCCATCACTTAATAAACTTGGCTCAAATGTTTGGAACAAACTTAAAAACCGAGCAAAACAACGGGTAAAAGATATTGCCAAAGACCTAATAAAATTATATGCAGAACGTAAATTAACCAAAGGTTTTCAATTTTCACCGGATACTTATTTACAGCACGAACTTGAAGCTTCATTTATTTATGAAGACACACCTGACCAGTTGAAAGCTACAGTTGATGTGAAAAAAGACCTAGAACAGAATTACCCGATGGACAGATTGATATGCGGTGATGTTGGTTTTGGGAAAACCGAAATAGCTATCAGAGCTGCTTTTAAAACTGTTACCGAAAGTAAGCAGGTTGCATTACTTGTGCCAACTACAATCCTTGCGTTGCAGCATTTTAAAACTTTTACCGACCGTCTGAACGAATTTCCCTGCAATATTGATTATATAAACAGGTTTAAAAGTGCAAAAAAACAAAAACAAACTCTTAAATATCTTGAATCCGGAAAGATTGATATTATTATAGGAACTCACCGGCTTGTAAGTAAGGATATTAAATTTAAAGATTTAGGTTTGCTGATTATTGATGAAGAGCAAAAATTTGGTGTTTCGGTTAAAGAAAAACTTAAACGATTTAAGATAAATGTTGATACTTTAATTTTGACTGCAACTCCTATACCGAGAACATTACAATTTTCGTTGATGGGGGCAAGGGATTTATCAATTATCAATACTCCTCCGCCAAACAGATATCCGGTTCAAACCGAAATAACAATGTTTAACGAAGAAGTTATCAGGGATGGAATAATGTATGAGATTTCAAGGGGCGGACAAGTATTTTTTGTTCATAACAGGATACAGAATATTTTGGAAGTTCAGGGAATGTTACAACGTTTTTGTCCTGATGTGAAAATTGCTGTGGCTCACGGTCAGTTGGAAGGCTTGAAACTGGAAAGAACCATGCTGGATTTTATTGAAGGGAAATATGACGTTTTGGTGGCTACTACAATAATTGAATCCGGTTTGGATATTCCGAATGTTAATACGATTTTTATTAATAATGCACAAAATTACGGACTTAGCGATTTGCATCAGTTGAGAGGCAGGGTGGGAAGAACAAATAAGAAAGCATTTTGTTATCTTTTATCTCCGCCTTTTTCGGTATTAACAACCGAAGCCAGAAAAAGATTAAAAGCAATAGAGGAATTTGCTGAGCTTGGCAGTGGTTTTAATATTGCTATGCGTGACCTTGATATTCGTGGTGCAGGTAATATTTTGGGCGGAGAGCAAAGTGGTTTTATTTCAGAGATAGGCTTTGAAATGTACCATAAAATTCTGGATGAGGCAATTATGGAATTAAAAGAAAATGAATTTAAAGATGTATTTAAAGATGAACAACATATTGAATTTGTTAAGGATTGCCTGATTGAAACCGACCTTGAAATCCTTGTTCCTGATCATTATATTACAAATATTACTGAACGCCTGAGTTTATATAAAGAGCTTGATAATATTCAATCGGAAGAAGTTTTATTGCAATTCCTGAAAAGATTAATTGACCGTTTTGGACCTGTGCCAAAGCAGACAGCAGAATTGTTAAATGCTGTCAGGTTACGATGGCTGGCAAAAAAAATCGGCTTTGAAAAGATTATTTTGAAAAATAAAAAACTAACCGGGTATTTTATCTCCAAACAGGATTCTCCCTATTACCAATCGGAAAAGTTTACACAAGTACTGAAATTTGTTCAGCAAAACCCGTCCCTATGCAGGATAAGAGAAGCAAACGATAAACTGACATTAACTTTTTTCAATGTTGAAACAGTAGAGGATGCATTAGTGTTATGTCAAATGCCTGCCTGACGGCAAAGGAAGGTAAGATGTCAGAAGCCATAAAAAACCTACGAGGTTTTAATTCTATTATACTAATTCTTAACAAGTTTTGCGAAGTAAAGCTGTTTAGAATTAGTTATGCGTGCTGAATAGACATTTAAAATTTTTGTATTTCTATTCAGCATTAGTATAAAAGCTTAGATAAACAAGATTCTGTTTTGCAGCAAAATAGCTCAAACCTCGTAGGTTTAAAATATTTTAACAACAATTTAGTTTAATTAACTTTTTCAGTTATTTTTGTTCCATAATCAAAAAATTAAAACCATGACTTCACACAATCAAAACCGTACATTTGGATTCGGGATATTTTTCATTATTGCAGGACTGATCATTCTTCTTTATAAGATGGGATTAATTCCTCAGCAATTAGATGATATTCTAATTTCGTGGCAAATGCTATTGATAGCAATAGGTTTGTTTAACCTTCTTTTTACACAAAGCAGGATTTCAGGATATATCCTGATAGTAATCGGAGTTTTTTTCCTCCTTCCGGAAATTTTTGATCTGTCAGATAGTTTCAGGCGGAATTTCTGGCCAATATTATTAATAGCAGTAGGTGTAATCATCATATTCAAGCATGGTTACGGAAGAAAGAGAATAAAAATCAGAGATACACATGATAAGGAAGCGGACTTTATTGATGAATTCAATCTTTTCAGTGGTTCTGAAAAGAAAATATCAAATAAAAATTTTAGGGGCGGCACAATAACTTCAATTTTTGGTGGATCGGATATTGATATGACTGATGCTGAACTTTCAGATGAAACTAATGTCATAGAAATATTTTACATGTTTGGAGGCTCAAATATTATTGTGCCTAATGACTGGAATGTGCTAAATAAGGTAACAAGTATTTTTGGAGGATTTTCAGACAAACGGCATGTTACAACTTCAGTTATTAAGGAAACAAAAAAGACACTTATTATTAGAGGTATGGTAATGTTTGGTGGCGGTGAAATAAAAGGAAGATAGAATTCGTTATTAAAAATTTTACTCCTGAATGCACAGGATTGTCAATTTTTAAAAATATTATTGCAATTTGCAAGTTCCATGTTTTATTTTCGTTAAATAATCATAAAATATTTTTATCTTTTTAATCAATAATTTAATTTCGTAAAGTTAAAATTTAGAATAGTGTCAGATAGTTTAGTAATAATACCTACATATAAAGAAAAAGAAAATATTGAAAAAATAATTCGTAAAGTATTTTCTTTAGACAAAGAATTTGATATTCTGATAGTTGATGATGGTTCGCCTGACGGAACTGCGGATATTGTAAAATCTTTAATGAAAGAATTCCATGATCATTTATTTATTGAGGAAAGGAAAGGTAAACTGGGCTTAGGTACAGCTTATATACATGGCTTTAAATGGGCTTTGAAAAAGGATTACGAATATATTTTTGAAATGGATGCTGACTTTTCGCATAATCCTGATGACCTTGTTCGTTTGTATGATACTTGTGCAAATAAGGGTGCAGACCTTGCGATCGGTTCTCGATACGTTACCGGTGTAAATGTTGTGAATTGGCCAATTGGCAGGGTTTTGATGTCGTATTATGCTTCGGCTTATGTGCGGTTTATTACAAGAATGAAAGTGTGGGATACTACAGCTGGTTTTAAGTGTTATAAACGTAAAGTTTTAGAAACTATAAATCTTGATAAAGTTAAATTTACAGGTTATGCTTTTCAGATAGAAATGAAATTTACTACATGGAAACTTGGATTTAATGTTGTAGAAGTACCAATTATTTTTACAGACCGCACCGAAGGAGAATCAAAAATGAATACAAGTATTTTTAAAGAAGCAATTTTTGGTGTAATAGATTTGCGTTTAAGAAGTATATTTAATAAGATAGAACCGGTGAAGTAGAGGTTAAATCTGTACCTTATTTTATTATAAAAGAATGGAAAATAGCTTTTATATTATCAATGCACAAATTGTTAATGAAGGAGAAACTTTTCAGGGTGAATTGATAATTGAAAATGGCTTGATTTCAAAGATCATCAGAAAAAATGAAAATACATACGTAGAGGATAAAAATAAAAACTATACTATAATTAATGCAAATGGAAAATGCCTTATTCCGGGTGTGATTGACGACCATGTGCATTTTAGGGAACCAGGTTTAACTTATAAAGCCGATATTTATTCCGAAAGCAAAGCAGCCGTTGCCGGTGGCATAACTTCCTTTATGGAAATGCCTAATACAATTCCGAATGTTTTAACTCAGGAATTATTGGAGGATAAATATAAAATCGCTGCTGAAAAATCATTAGCAAATTATTCGTTTTATTTTGGAGCATCAAATAATAACATAAATGAGGTTTTAAAAACCAATCCCGAAAATGTTTGTGGAATAAAAGTTTTTATGGGTGCTTCAACCGGAAATATGCTGGTGAATGATATTGATATATTAAATGAAATATTTTCAAAATCCAAACTTTTAGTTGCAGTTCATTGTGAGGATGAAGATATTATTCAACAAAATATTAAAATTTATAAAGAAAAATTCGGAGAAAATATTTCTGTTGAAAAACATACATTGATAAGGAGTGAAGAGGCATGTTATAAATCATCGGCTTTAGCTGTTAGTCTTGCAAAAAAACACAACACTCGCTTGCACATCTTACATTTATCAACAGCCAAAGAATTGGAATTATTTGACAATACTATTCCGCTTGAAAAGAAAAAAATCACCTCTGAAGTATGTATACATCATTTATGGTTTAATGATAGTGATTATGATAAGCTCGGAACAAAAATAAAGTGGAATCCTGCAATAAAAACTAAAAATGATCAGGAAAGTTTATTTGAAGGTGTTTTGAATAATAAAATTGACATAATTGCCACTGACCATGCTCCGCACAAATTGGATGAGAAACTGAATGCTTATTTTAAAGCTCAGTCAGGTGGACCTTTAATTCAGCATTCATTATTGGCTATGCTTGATTTTTATCACGAAGGAAAAATATCTTTGGAGAAAATTGTGGAAAAAATGTGTCATGCACCTGCCATAAGTTTTCAGATGAAAAAACGCGGATATATCAGAGAAGGATATTGGGCTGATTTAACTTTAGTTGATTTAAATGCAAGCCAGGAAGTTAATAAAGCAAATATTTTATATAAATGTGGATGGTCACCTTTTGAAGGACATACTTTCAAATCAAAAATTTCGCATACTTTTGTAAACGGGAATTTAGTTTATGATAATGGTGAATTTAATGAATTGATAAAAGGTCGGAGAATTTTGTTTGACCGTTAAAAAATTAAAAGGATGAAAAAAATATTTAGTTTGTTTTTTGTTTTGATTTTATTATTTGCCTGCACAAGTAAATTACATGAAGTTGTTGAATCAACTTATGAGGATGGTACACCAAAAGTTGTTAAACTTTATGAAATCGTTAAAGGAGATTCTTTGTTGGTTAAAGAAATCTCTTATTATGAAAATCATAAGATAAGGATGGAGGGAACTTTTAAAAACAATCAGAGGGATGGAAAATGGTTATATTATTATGAAAATGGTAATAAATGGAGTGAAGGTTTTTTTAAGGATGGCAGGAGGGATGGCTTTGGTATGACGTGGCACAGAAACGGTGCAAAATATATTGAAGGTAAATATGAAAATGGAACCCGTGTCGGTAAATGGAAATTCTGGGATGAAAAGGGTGAATTGCTTAAAGAGATTGATTACGAGAAAAATGATACAGAGAATTAAAATTTAAATTTCTTCAGTTTAGTTATTATTCTTCTTTCTTTTTTTGTAGGTCTGCCAACACCCGTGTCGCGTCTTTCAAAATTTACTTCTTTCATTAATTTGAGTTTTTCGTATTCTTCTTCAGGGGTAAGGTCTTCAACATAATCAACAGCTAATTTTGCTGAAACACGGTTTTTGATAATGCCTGTAACTCTAATGGTTTTAGTTAAAGCTCCAATCTGAACCGTAATAATATCATTAATTTTTATTTCCCTTGAGGGTTTAACGCTGCTACTATCAGTTTTCACTTTACCGGCTTTACAAGCATCGGCAGCCTGGTTGCGTGTTTTGAAAATTCGTACTGCCCAGAGCCATTTATCAATCCGTAATCCGCTATCCATTTAAAATATCTTGAAATGTTATTTTTTTCTGAAATAAATTTGAATTGGAACTCCCGTAAAATGAAAGTTCTCACGTATTTTGTTTTCCAAAAACCGTTTATATGAGTCTTTAACATCCTGAGGTAAATTGCAGAAAAATACAAATGCAGGAAAAGGTGTTGGCAATTGTGTGATATACTTGATTCTGATATACCTGCCTCTTGAAGCTGCCGGTGGAGGTGTGGCTTCAATTATTGGTAGCAAAATATCATTTAGTTTTGAAGTAGTAATACGATTACTTCTGTTTTTATAAACCTGATGAGCAATTTCAAGTGCTTTAAAAATTCTTTGTTTGTTGATTACCGAAGTAAAAACGATTGGAACATCCTTAAATGGTGCGACTTTTTCTCTGATTTTATTTTCAAATTCAATATGTGTATTAGAAGTTTTTTCAATCAAATCCCATTTGTTTACAACAATTACGACTCCTTTTCTGTTTTTTTCAACAAGATGAAAAATGTTTAAATCCTGTCCTTCAAAACCATCCTTGGCATCAATCAGCAAAAAACATACATCTGAATTTTCTATTGCCCTGATAGAACGCATTACAGAGTAAAATTCAATATTTTCATAAACCTTTCCTTTTTTTCGTAAACCTGCTGTGTCAACTAACACAAAATCAAATCCAAAGCTGTTGTATCGTGTATAAATTGAATCGCGGGTTGTTCCGGCAACCGGAGTAACAATATTTCGTTCATCTCCTATCAAAGCATTTATCAATGAAGATTTACCAACATTAGGTCTGCCGATAACAGCATATTTGGGTAGATCGGGTATTTCTTCTTTTTCTGTTTCGGGGAATTCTTTTACCACATCATCAAGCAGATCGCCGGTTCCGCTGCCGTTTATTGAAGAAATGCAGTAAATTTTATCAAATCCGAGTTGATAGAATTCGTTGGCATCAATAAGTCGTTTATTGTTATCAACTTTATTTACGACTAAAAATACTTTTTTTTCAGATTTTCTGAGGAGATTGGCAACATCTTCATCCATGCCGGTTAATCCTTCTTTTACATCAACCATAAATATTATGACATCAGCTTCGTTTATTGCAAAAGCTATCTGTTTTCTAATTTCTTCCTCAAAAACATCATCAGATCCAACTACATATCCTCCGGTGTCAATCACAGAAAATTCTATTCCGTTCCAATCGGTCTTTCCATAATGCCTGTCGCGGGTAACACCACTTGTATGTTCAACAATAGCCTGACGACTTTCAACTAACCTGTTGAAAAAAGTGGATTTACCTACATTTGGTCTTCCAACAATTGCAACAATATTTCCCATTATTATATTATTAAATTTATTTATAATTAATTAATATAACCAAACCGCTTTAGCTGACTTTCCTTATTTCGCCAGTCTTTATTAACTTTAACACTTAACTCAAGGTACACTTTTTTTTCAGTAAAATCTTCTATATCAATTCTTGCTTCAGTTCCAACTTTTTTAATTGCATTTCCTTTATGTCCGATAATTATTGCTTTTTGCGAATCACGTGCAACATAAATAAATGCTTTAATCCTGGTTATATTTTTTTCTTCTTTAAATTCATCTACCACAACTTCAATTGAGTAAGGGATTTCTTTAGAATAATATAGAAGAATTTTTTCGCGTATTATTTCTGAAACAAAAAATCTTTGAGATTTATCCGTT
>JAUWKH010000052.1 GCA_030614305.1 Bacteroidota bacterium | reverse complement strand
TATCCTCAATTACACTATTAGTTAAAATTGAGATGTTCGGATGCCTTACCGTTTCCGAAACTTTTGGTGTTGTGATACATGCGCCACAGTCGAGCGTTGGAAAAACCTTGCTGAGATGAATCATTTTCCCACCAATTGAAAGGTCTTTTTCTACAAGTATTACTTTGTAGCCGATGTTAGCAAGGTTTAATGCCGCTTCTTCACCGGCTATACCTCCACCAATCACAAGAACATCAAATTCGTTTGATTGTGTCATACTTATTGACATATTTAATAATAATAATTAATTCTTTTGCTCCTTGATATCTTAGTTAGATAAAGCATTTACAAAATTCTTCATATGTTTAACAAAAGGCTCGGAACAAACAGAACATATTGCTGCCATTTTTAATTTGGCAGGATCAAGTCCTTTTTCTTTCATTAAATCATGTGTTCGTTGAACTATTTCTCCGGTTCTTTCCGTACAAGTTTCACTATACGAGCAATCGGTTCCGTCGGCAGCAATAAATACTCCGTCAAAGCCTTTTTCAAATGCATGTAAAATCCACCTTGATTTGATGGCACTCGAACATGGCACATTAATAGTGTAAACTGTAGGCGGGTAGTGTTTTTTTAGAAGGCCCGCCAAATCAATAGCGGGATCTGAAATTTTTTCCGTAGAAAATACAAGAATTTTTGGAGCAGTTTTATTTTCCTCCATATCTATATCTATTATCCTTTTTTCAAATAAATTTTAAAAAATCCTGATTCTTCGACAGTACCAAGATATTCATGGCCTTTTTTATTTGCCCATTTTGGAATATCCCGTTTTGTACCTTCATCAGCTGAAAGAACTTCCATAATATCTCCGGAACCAATGGTTCCAATTGCTTTTTTTGCTTCCAATAAAGGTCCCGGGCAAGCTGTTCCCCTTGCATCAACAGATTTATTTACAGCTAATGCTTGTAATTCTTCTTGTGTCATAATTTATTGAATTTTAGGTTTATATAAATAATTGAATTTTGCTTTCTTCGGCATCAACTAAGAATGTTGCAACACCACAAATATTTAGATTGGGGTAAACAATCAATTCTTCTTTCTTAATTCCCATCAAATCCATCGACATTTCGCAAACATTAATTTCAACGCCAAGTTCTCCTGCTGTTGTTAGCATTTCTTCAAGTGAGGCAACATTTTTCTTTTTCATCAAATTTTTCATCATTGATGTTCCCATGCCACCCATATTCATTTTTGATAATTTTACCTTTGAGCTGCCTTTGGGTAACATTATTGCAAACATTTTTGACATAAAATCTTTTCCTGATACTTTTTTCTTTTTGTCGCGTAAAGCAGCAGTTGCCCAGAATGTAAAGAACAATTTAACTTTCATGTCCATTGCAGTAGCACCTGTGGCAATTATCAATGCTGCAAGGAGTTTATCCAACTCACCAGAGAAAATAACCAGAGATAATTGGTCTTTTGTGCCTTTCTCTAATTGAGATACTTTTTCCTGTAACTCTTTAATCTGTTTTTCTATATTCTCCATAATATTACTTATAATATTTGTAAAAATATTTTTTACAAAAGTAATAATTATTATGAGGAATTCAGATGTTTATTTTTGTTTATATTATATAAACATATGTATGTCTGCCTCTTCGGCAGATGTAAGATATTCGCCTATTCCACAGATGTCATCTACAAGACCATTAAAGTCTTCTAATTTTTCACCGCCCCATATTTTTCCGGCAAGGCTACAGATGTATATTTTTACATTTGTCATATCTTTCGACATCTCGAAGAATTCATACCATGTAGAAACTTTTAATCTTTCTAATGAGCTTATGAATTCATCTTTTAAAAAAGATGCTTCAGCCAGATTGTCAATTTTGTTTTCATTTCCTTTTAGAAAAGCACGAGCACCTTGAAGCAAGACAAAAACGTCTACATCCATATCATCTGCAGCGGCTCCGCTAAGGATTACTCCTGCTGCTGTTAATTTATCCAGGCTTCCTGAAAAAAGCCCCATACATAATTTTGACATAATTTATTTTTTTTAAAAATTGTTATTTTGTTTATAATGCTAAAATTCTCATTCACTCATTCTCTCAACCACCGCATCCACCTGATTCTTCTACTTTTGGCGCTGTTTTACCTCCTGTATCACCTTCTCCTTCTTCAATTAGTTCGGGGAACGTTTTATTCCATTCTTGCCAGCCACCATCTATAAGATAAACCTTATCATATTTGAGTAGTTTTAAAGCCGGGCAGGCTAAAGAAGCCCTGTCATCAGTTTGAGAATAAACATATATTGGTTCTCTTCTGTTTGAAATTTTACTGGAAAATTCTAATACTCCTCTTGGAATATTAATTGCCCCGGGTATATGTCCTTCAATAAATTCTTCTTTTTCCCGGCAGTCAATAATTTTATATTCCCCTTCATGGTCCAGTATTGCTTTCAGGTCATTTACCGTAACTTTTGTTATGCCTGCTTGAGCATCGCTAACCATTTGACCTACATTATCGTAACTATTATTCTTTTTTGAACCACAGCCCCAAATAATTATAACTAATGATAAAAGAAAAAAGAGCTTATACGTTTTCATTATTAAATCGTTTAATTGTTAATTGAAATTTATTTGGTTTTCCATTCATTCCATGCACCTTCATATACTTTTACATTCGGATAATCAAGTATTGATGTCATAGCCATAAAGAGTATACCTGCACGTGCACTTGTTGCACAATATAAAATGATTTCCTTATCCGGTGTAATTCCTGCACCTTTTAAAAGTTCGGTAATTTCTTCCTTTGATTTTAATGTGCCCGGTTCTTCATTTATAATATTTTTATATTCAAAGTTTATTGCACCGTCAATATGTCCTTCATCATATTCTTTCTTACTCTGGACATCAACAATTACTACTTTAGGATTATTCAGGTTCGATTTTACATAATCATAAGTGGTAATTATTTTTTTATCAAGCAACGGAGTAAATGTTACTTCTTTTATTTTGGTAGGATATTTGGTTACCGGTTTTTTGGCTGTCCGCCATGCTTTCATATGTCCATCTATGATCTTTACATCTTTACACCCCAGATATTCCAATATCCAGTATAATCTTCCTGCATTAATGCCTTTTCCATTATCATAAATAATAATTGTTTTATCTTTATTAATTCCTTTTGCCCCAAGTTCTTTTGAAATTTCCTCCGGGCTTTTCATAATACCTTTAATATCTCCGGATTTATATAGTGTTATCAAATCAACATTTACAGCATCTTTAATATGAACTTTTGCATAATCGCTTGATTTTCTGGTTGAAACCAATACAACATTATCATCACCCATTATTTTGGCAGTTTCCTTAGCAGAAATTAAATTGCCTTGTGCAAATATTTCTGTATTAACAAATAGTATTATGGATAAACATAATCCTACAAATAAAATAAATTTTCTCATAATTTTTCTTTTATAAATTAATAATCAGTAATTCTAACTATTTTTCTTTTAATAATATTATCCCCCACAGCCACTTTCTTCCTGTTTTGTTCCACTTCCGGAATCAAATTCAGGGTCCCAGGCAATGATTCCCCCCGAAAGGTTTTTAACATTTGAGTATCCTAATTCAGATAAGGCTTTAGCAGCTAAAATGCCTCTGTCACCTTTCTTACAATAAATTATTATGTCTGCATCTTTTTCAGGGACATATAAGAACTCTTCTTCCCAAAATGCTTCATTTCCAATTTTAAATTCAAGAACTCCACGGGGTATTAATATTGAGCCCGGAATATTATTCTTCTTATATTCTGCAAGTTGACGAACATCTATAAGAAGAAAATCTTCCTGATTTTCAATTTTTTTATTTAATTCGTCTACATAAATTTCTTCAATATATGGTTTATTATCTGCTGCTAATTCTATACCGTTCTCATATATATTAGTACAACCGAAAACTAATATTAAAATAGAGAAAGCTGATATCCATTGATATAATTTAATTTTTTTCATAATCTTATTTATGGTTAAATTAATATGCACTAAATTTTCCGGTTTTTTCATTCCATTTAACAAATACATACCATATCAGAATAATTAATGTAATCAGAGCAAATGCTCCGGCATATCCTAAATAATCGGGAAGGTAATTTTTAAAATCCCAACTTTGTGGAATTGCAGCAACAATCGGGGGAACAATAAATAATTTTGATATTGGAGAAATAATAAGGAATCCGAGGGCTGAAGCCCATAATTTAACCTGACCTTCGCCAACTCTCCAGAGTGTTCCTACCGCACAACCACCGGCTATTGTCATACCAAGCCCAAAAATTAAACCTCCGATTGCTGCTCTAAAGAAAAAATGAGGAAAAACCCATGTCATTTCCCTTGTACGAAGAGCAATATCTCCCATGCCAATACCAAAATACTTAATTATGGTAAATCCGAATAACCCGATAAATAAACCTGCCATTACACCAACAGAACCATCTGCTTCGCCTGTCATAAAAGGATCGCGGAAAGCTTTCACAATACAAAATCTTGATCGTTGACTTATTAAACCCATTAGCATACCTATAATAATAAACCATGTCATTATCTTATTGCCACCTGAATATTGGTATGCTATTATAAAGGTTATTATTAGTGCTGCCCAACCTGCCCATTTTTGCCAGTTACCGCTTTTACCGGTACCGGCTAAGAAAATATAACTCTTTCCTGTGCTGAATCCCGGAAATTTTTCCATTTCCCACATAAGGTATTTTAAGGCTATAATAACTCCAAGAAACAAACCAATGGTAAAGATTATTGCACCACCCGACATAGCCGGCATACCACTGAAAAATGCTCCAATTGTACAGCCTATTCCAAATGTTGCTCCTAAGGCCATCAATCCTCCTCCGATGAATCCTTTAATTAATTCTCCTTTTGGAGGAATTCTTATTGCAAATTCCTTTGATAAAAGAGCGCCAATAAATGATCCGATTACCAGAAAAAGACATAACATGCCATAAAAGCTTGCACTTAGATGTGTTGAGTTTTCCAGGCCAAATACTCCGATAAGCCTGTACACATTTTCACCAAAGTTGTTAATTCCTCCGCTTGCTCCCCATGGACTCTTTATTGCAAAAAGTAGAATATTCAATGTACCGAGTACTATCCCGCCAACCAATACAGGCCAGTGTTTCGCAAAAAAAGTCTTAAATAACTGACCTAATACGCCAGTTTCTTTGCTTTTTTCTGACATTCCTACCTCCTATTTCTTTTGTATCAGAAAACGAGAAACCCCACCTGATAATTCGCTTTCATCCAATAAAGTATTACCGGTTTTATTACACCATCTCGGTAAATCCGATTTTGTGCCGGGATCAGTTCCAAGCATCTCAAGTACTTCACCTGATTTAAGGCCTTTTACGGCTTTTGCTAATTTCATCATTGGCATAGGACATGAAAGCCCTTTACAATCCAGTGTTTGGTCAACTTTAGTTTCCATATTTTTGCTATTTTTTTTATGATAAATAAATAAGGGGCAAAACTGATAATTAAATTTATCCTTATAAAGAAATGATAAATGATACATTTCTTAAATTACAATGAAAAAAATCAACACCAAAAATGACATAAATCATTTTTTTTAATGATTTAATTGTATATTTGCAAATTAAAGAAAATTGATGAATCAATTTGAAATAAACTGATGGGAAATAATTTTTTACACAATAGTTGTACTGTAAGCCAGACACAAACAAAATGTTTTGATTTACTTTCTGCAGAAGAAATGCAGGAGGTTGAAGAAAATCTTGTAGAGGTTTCATATAAAAAAGGAGAAACAATTGCAAAACAAGGTTCATTCGCAGCATATATAATATGTTTATCTAAAGGACTTGTAAGAATATATATTGAAAATTTTAAAGAGACACTGATTTTAAAAATATTATCAGCCGGTAACCTTATAGGGTTACCATCATTATTTGAAGAAAATAGTGTATTTCCATATTCGGTTATTGCATATGAGGATTCTTCAGCGAAATTAATTGATATTAATGTTTTCAGGAAAATCATTAAGAATAATGCTAAATTCGCCTTTAAAATAATTGAAATATTAAGTGCAAATACTATTCAACTGTATGGGAGATTTTTTTGTTTTGAGAAAAAACAATCCTATGGTCGTTTAGCTGATATTATTCTTTGTTTATCGGGGTTTATTTATAAAAGTGAAAAGTTTGATCTTTTACTTTCACGTAAAGAGCTCGCAGAACTTGCAGGAATGTCAACCGAGAGTGTTATAAGAATTATGAAAAAATTCAAAGATGAGGGACTGATATCGGAAAACGGAAAAACAGTAACGATTATTAAGTATGATTTATTAAGTAAAATTAGCCAACATGGTTAGTCTCTTAAAAAGACAAACTAACTAACATGTTGTTTGTGCAACCATTAGGATATTGTTACGGATTACGGATTACGAATGCACGCAACTCGTATCTCGCAAATCGCAACAAAAATCGGCAGATTTAATCTCCCTTGGATATCTGAATTAAAGAAACTTCAATTTCACCACCTTCGGGATATAAACTTATCCAGTTGTTATCTTCACTGAACCATTTGTATTGTGCCCCAATCCTGATAATATAGTCTTTCACTTCGTTACTAACAGGGATTTTAATAAGAGTTCCTCCGCTTTTTGAGTTATCTTTTCCATAATTTAGAATAACTTTAAAATTCCTGTCAACAGTGTTCTTTGCCTTAAGTAAAATGTAATTACTTTTTCTTTCCTTCACCGGAATAGACTCAAATGAAAATTTCTGTTCGGTATTTTCAGGGATAATAATTTGTTCTTTATTTATATCAACAATCACATTTTCACTGATAATTTTTGTTATTTTGTTGATCATTTCTATTGGGTAAGTCTCATCTGTTTTTTTTTCAGCAGCAATAAGGTAAGATTGTATTGCTTTGTCGTAAATTTTTGAGTTATAAAATTTATCAGCATCAGCAATTGCTATGTCATAAGCCTGCTGTCTGGCTTTTTGTATTTGAGCTATTATTGAGTTTAGTTCCAGTATTTTTTCTTTAGGATATTGTTCATCCGGTTTGATGTTGGTGGCAGTCTGGAAAGCTATTTGAGCTTTTTCATAATGTTCTTCGCTGAAAAAGTTATCGCCTTTTACAATTGCCAGTTCATAAGCTTTTTGTTTTTCTTTTTCAATTTGAAGTAAAATAATGTTTATCTCATTGATTTTATTATTCGGATATGATTCACCAGATTTGATTTTACCTGCATCTGCATATTTTGTCTTAGCTAATTCATATTCTTTCAGGAAAAACAAACTATCAGCTATTGCTATGACAGCATCAAATTTATCCTGTATTTTTTTTTGCTCGGCTATTTCGATTAGAATTATATCAATCTCATTAATCTTATTTGCTGGATATTGCTCATTATCTTTCAAGGAAATAGCATTTTGGTATTCAATTTTTGCTTCCTTATATTTCTTTAAAACAAATAAATTATCAGCATCAGCAATTGATTTTCTATATTTTTCCTGAAGGATAATTTTATATTTGGCAATATCATCAAGAATATTGTTTATCTCTGATATTCTGTCATTTGGATATGATTCGTTTGGCTTAACAATACTTGCATTTTGATATTCAATCTTTGCATTATCAAAATCCTCCGAATTAAATAATTCATCTGCCTTTTCAATCAGATTGTTATATTTTTCATCTTCAGCTTTTTGTTTGACGATGGCTGCCAGGATGTTATTTATTTCTATTATTTTATTTTGCGGATACTGCTCCTCAGGTTTTAATTTAGCTGAATTGTTAAAAGCTATTAAGGCATTTTCATAATCCTTTTCCGATAAATAATTATCACCGTCAGCAATTGCTTGATTATAATTTTCTTCCAAAGACTTTTTTTCTGCAATCTCAACTAAAATTAGATTTATTTCTTCTATTCTGTTTTTTGGGTATTGCTCATCTGCCTTAATTTTGACAGCATTTTGATATTCCTTTCCGGCTTTTTCATAATTTTTTTCATTATAAAAATTATCTGCTTTAGTTATAGTAAGCATATAATTCTGCTGAATATTTTGTTGTTCGGATAAATCTGCAAGAATAGTTTGTATTTCGTTAATTTTTTCATTCGGATATGGTTCTCCGGGTTTAATTTCAGAAGCCTCTTTGTAAGCTGATTCAGCACTTTCATAATTTCCGGCATTAAAATAATTGTCTGCCCGCTCAATTGTACTGAGGTAATTTTCGTTAATTGTTTTTTGTGCAGCGAGTTCCTCTAAAATTATATTTATTTCAGATATTTTATCTTTAGGATATTGTTCATTAGGCTTTAAACGGCTTGCAAATTCAAATTCATTTTTAGCATTTGCATATTCGCTTTCGCTGAAATAACTATCACCGTTTACAATAGCATTGTTGTAATATTCTTTATCGGTAGTAGCTTTATTTGCTAAAGCCAAGTTGATTTTTTCAATCATATCATTTGGGTAACGGTCATCGGGAAATATCTTAGCTGCTTCGAAATATTTTTCTTTTGCATTATTAAAATCCCTGACAATATACAGATTGTCGGCTTCATCAATTAGTTTGCTATAAGCTTCGTTTTTTTTAATTATTGGAGTTAGTTCTGCAATTTTATCTTTTGGGAGTTGTTTGTCTGGTAAAAGTTTTCCTGCTTTTTTATATTCTATCTTTGCTTTTTTATAATTTTTTCGTTGCAAATAATTTTCAGCATTTAATATAATTTCATCATACTGTTTTTGTTTTTCCCCAAGTTCAGCTAATAGCACATTAATTTTTTCAATTTTTTGCTTTGGATATTCTTTTCCTGAAATTAAACTAATAGCAATCTGAAATTCCACTTTTGCATTTTCATAGTCTTTGTTATTAAAAAAATCATCTCCGTTTAAAATAGCTTGACTGTATGCATCAATATTTGCTTGTTCATCGGCAAGTAGTTTGTTAATTGCACTTATCCTGTCTTTGGCGTATTGCTTGTCGGGAAATATTTTTAAAGCATTTTGATACCCTGTTAATGCATTATTATATTTATTCTCATCATATAATTTGTCAGCATATATAATTGTTTCAGCATATAAATTATTTTGTGATACTT
>JAUWKH010000193.1 GCA_030614305.1 Bacteroidota bacterium | reverse complement strand
CAATTAGCTAAAAATCTTTATGGTAGAAAAGACTTTGGAATTTTGACAATTCCTGTGGCAAAAATCAGGGAAATGATCTTAGCACAACGCATCGAGAAATCATATTCAAAAAAAGAGATATTAGAACTTTATTTGAATACAGTTTCGTTTGGAGAAAATACCTATGGAATAGAAACTGCATCCATTATCTTTTTTAACAAACAACCTTCGGAACTTAAAATTGAAGAATCGGCAATGTTGGTTGGTTTATTAAAGGCTAATACAAGTTATAATCCCAGAACAAATAAAGAAGCGTCACTAAAACGAAGGAATATTGTGTTAGGGCAAATGCATAAATATGGATGTTTGGGGGAAAAAGAACTGGATTCATTAAAACAAATTCCTATATCAATAAAATATCGAAAGCTAACACATGTAGAAGGTCCTGCGCCATATTTCCGCGAATATGTAAAAAAAAGATGCTTAGAAATATTAGAAAATAAAAAAAGAACTGATGGCAGTACATACAATTTATATACTGATGGATTAAAAATATATAC
Source organism: Bacteroidota bacterium (assembly GCA_030614305.1). Taxonomy (GTDB): domain Bacteria; phylum Bacteroidota; class Bacteroidia; order Bacteroidales; family JADFUO01; genus JADFUO01. The sequence goes on along the minus strand of JAUWKH010000193.1, from coordinate 3,660 downwards.
TACTCTAAATGGCCAGATGCAGGAATATTTGGAACAGGCTGTTGCAAGTCATTTATCTAAATTGCAAAAACAATTTAATAAGGATTGGAAAAACAAAGAACCCTGGATAGCAGATCCAACATTGGCTATGTTGCAAATCGAACAGAGTAAAGTTTATCAGAGATTAAGAAAAAGAGGCCTCTCACAACAGGAAGCAATAGCTGCAATGAAAGTTCCGCATAAAACGGAAATTTTTACCCGGGAAGGATATAAGGATACTTTAATTTCTTCTTTGGATTCTGTTCTGCATCATTTCAAAACACTTCAAACAGGGGCATTGGTTATGAACGGAAAAACAGGAGATATTCTTGCTTGGGTTGGTGGAGTAAATTATAAGTATTTTAAATATGATCATGTTACTTCAAAAAGACAGACAGGATCAACAATAAAACCAATTATCTACGCCTCGGCACTAAGACATGGAATAAAACCATGTGATTTTTTCGAAAACGATAGTATAGTTTATGAAGATTATGATGATTGGACTCCAAAAAATTCTGATGGTGGGTATGGTGGATATTATTCTGTAAAAGGTGCTTTGGCAAATTCTATGAATACAATTAGTGTTAAGCTATTAATGCAGGCAGGAATTGATTCTACAATTGAATTAGCACACAAAATGGGAATGTCTTCTTATTTACCACCTGTTCCTTCATTGGCTTTAGGTACAGGAGAAATCTCTCTTTACGAAATGGTAAAATCGTATGCTGTATTTATAAATGATGGAAGAAAAATTGAACCACGAATTATTCGAAGAATTGAAGATTCAGAAGGAAATATTTTATACTCCGATCTGGTGCATAAGTCTGGGGATACTGTGATAACAGCGGAAATTGCTCAAACAGTTTTGGCAATGATGCAAGGTGTTGTTGATCGGGGAACAGCGAATGGCTTACGATCCATTTGGAAATTTGAAGGAGATTTTGCGGGAAAAACAGGAACTACACAAAACAATACAGATGCCTGGTTTATCGGGATGAACCCCAAATTAATAGCAGGTGTTTGGGTAGGAGGTGATAGCCCGATTGTAAGGTTCAAAACAACGATGTATGGGCAGGGTGCTTATTCAGCTCTTCCTGTTTTTGCAAATTTCTTTCAAAAACTATATAAGGATAATAAGTATTCTTATCTGGGAAATGAAAAATTCAATATTCCTGATTCAATACAGTCTCAACTGAATTGTAATGATTTTGATGAAGAAGGAGAATCCTGGATTTATGATCTTTTCAGGAAAGACGATACAGATATAGGAGAATTTATTCGAAGAATATTCGGAAGAAAGAGAAAACAACAAAGAGAGCAAGAACAAAGGTAATGACCGTGAAAACTAGTCATTAGGATAATAAGCCTAAAAGTTTTATATTGACATTGGATAAAGCATAAAATATTTAGAATGAAACCTTCCAAAATATTAATTGTAGAGGATGATCCAATTTATGGTAAAATTATTCAGCATATTCTGGAAAATTTAGATCATGATATTAAACTTTTAAAATCCAATAATGGTTTTGATGCTTTAAAAATTGTAGAGAAAGAACTACCTGATTTGATACTTACCGATTGGGATATGCCCAAAATGTCAGGAATCGAGTTTTGTAAAAAAATCCAGGCAAATAAAGAATTAAAATATATTCCTGTTATAATGTGTACCGGAATTAATACTTCGTCAGAAAATTTACAAACAGCATTTGAATCCGGAGTAGTTGATTTTATTCGTAAACCCATAGATAAAATGGAGTTAATATCAAGGGTGAATTCCATGCTTAAATTATCGGAATCCTATCAGACTATAAAAAAACAAAAGGAAGAAATTGAGGCTGAAAAAGAAAAATCAGATAAATTATTGTTAAATATTCTACCTCAAAAAATTGCCAATGATTTAAAGGAATTTGGAAAGACCGAGCCTGAGCTATTTAAGGAAGTAACTGTTTTTTACAGCGACATTGTAGATTTTACTGCAAAGACATTAAAAATCCCTTCAAATATATTATTGAATGAGTTAAACGACATTATTAAGGGTTTTGATGCAATTATGGATAAACATCATTGCGAAAAAATAAAAACTGTTGGTGATGCTTACGTTGCTGTTTGTGGATTGCCGATTCCGGATCCTAAACATGCTGAAAATATTATAAATGCTGCTATAGATGCTATGGCTTTTTTAGTAGATAGAAATAAAAAAAGTAAATATAAATGGACAATTCGTTTAGGAGTAGATACAGGTGAGGTTGTTGGGGGAATTATCGGAACAAAAAAATATATTTATGATGTTTTTGGTGACCCTGTGAATACTGCTTCCAGACTTGAGAAGAATTCAAAAACAATGCGTATTCATATATCTGATACAACATATAAACTGGTTAAAGATAAATTCGAATTTGAAGAACAAGCTCCACTCGAAGTAAAAGGTAAGGGTATAATGAAAATGTATTTTGTAAAACCTACATGTAAATTATCTTTTTAATATTTTCAGGCCATGTACTGGATTAAAATAGCATAGTCATTGCGAACGAAGTGAAGCAATCTCTAACAACTTAAAAAGATTGCTTCAGTCGTTTAACTCCTTCGCAATGACTTTTTGTGGTTTTATCTATAAACTAACAAATTATTCCCCAAAAACAATAGAGGTATAATCCAGTTGAAAATATAGAATCGAATAGGACAAGTTGTTTTTGCCTGAATATTTTGTTATGACGTAAAAAAGAAACGATAAACCTCATAAAAAACTGAATCAGGAAAAATAAAAATACCTTAATTCCGTATTTATTATAAGATTTTGCGCTTTCGAATTTGAAACGAACAATTTCAGAAAAACTTCTCGATAAACCCGTACTTTCACATGGCTGTCCGGTTAAAATTTCACAGGCTGATTTTATCGGGTGGTTGTTTTTTTCGGCAGAAAAAATACCGGAATAAATAAAAATCAGTATAATTATTCCGGCAAAACATAAGTTTATAATATGGTAAGGCTCTTTAAAAAATGAGCCAAACTTATTTTTCATCTTCTTCGTTCAGTTCTTCTGAAATTTTTTCAACTTCTTCTGAAAATTCTTTTAATGCTTCACTGGCTGCTTTAGCAGCTTCTCCTATTGATTCTTCAGTTATTTCTTCAATCTCGCCTTCAAGTTCTTCCATAGCTTCTTCCAAATCTTTTAGTTTGTCTTCGTCTAATTCCTCTTCAATGACTTTTTTGAATTCTTTTTTAAATTTCTCAGGGAATTCCTTCGTATTTTGATATACTCGATATGCGTTTCCACATCCAAGAATAGAAATTATTAAAGCTGCAATAATTATTCCTTTTGGAGCATTTACCTTGTTGGTCAGAATAAAACCAACAGTGCTTAACGTTAATGCAATTATTCCAATCATAAATGGCCACAATCCTAAACAGGGAATAAATGAAACGATTAATACAATAATACCTAAAACAAATCCGGCTATACCTAATCCCTGGCCCGCATTTGATGTTTTGTTTTCTTCCATGGTTTTTTGAGTTTATAAGTTAAATTTATCAAATATATGAAAATGACGTGTTTTTTGCAATAATTGCTGCATGCTTAAATTGATTTTGAAGTTTTATTTTTTCAAATTTACATGCAATATATTTAAAACTATTTTGCT
>JAUWKH010000358.1 GCA_030614305.1 Bacteroidota bacterium | reverse complement strand
TCCGGTTCAATCTATTGAACAGGCTGAAAATGCCATAAATAAAGTAAAGAACTATAATGCTAAAAAAGATTCTACTTATGCTGATTGGCGAAATTTAATCTGTTTTGTTGCAGATGATGAAGATAACAACCTCCATTTCAGACAAGCAGAAAAACTGGCAAGCATCGTTGATACTTCTTATAAAACATACAACATTAAAAAAATATACTTAGATGCATATACACAATTTTCCTTTCCGAGCGGAAAACGTTATCCAGACGTAAATCAGGAAATTTATGAAACCGTAAAAAAAGGAGCATTAATTATAAATTATACCGGACATGGCGGAGAATTAGGGTGGTCAAGTGAAGCGGTTCTTGATATAACTACAATCAATAGCTGGAACAACAAAAATAATTTACCTGTTTTTCTTACTGCTACATGTGCTTTCAGCAGATTTGACAATCCGGAACTAACTTCTGCCGGTGAGCTTGTCTTTTTAAATCCTAATGGAGGCGGTATTGCTTTGTTTACAACAACAAGAGTTTCTTATGCCCAATCAAATTTTAACCTCAATAAAAAATTCTATCAAAATGCATTTGAAAAAATTGATGGTGAATATCACAGGCTCGGAGATTTAGTTAGAATATCAAAAACACCTTCAAACATAAATTCAAAAAACTTTGTTTTATTAGGTGATCCCGCACTTCAAATTGCCTATCCTCAATATAATATTTCAACCACTTCAATTAATACACAGGAAATTAAATCAGCATCCGACACACTCATGGCTATGTCAAAAATTTCAATCAGCGGTATGGTTCACGATGATTTTGGTAATAAATGCACTGATTTTAACGGTTATATTTTTCCCAAAATTTTTGATAAGCCTGTAAAAAACTCAACCTTAGGCAATGATGCTCATAGTCAGCCAAATGTTTTTTATACTCAAACCAATATTATTTATAAAGGTAAATTTAGTGTGATAAACGGTGAGTTTTCTTTTTGTTTTGTTGTTCCCAAGGATATTGCCTACAATTTCGGGCTGGGTAAAATAAGTTATTATGCCAGGGATACAATTAACTATATTGATGCAAACGGATTTGAAGAAATTACTATTGGAGGAATTGATGAAAATGCAACTCCCGATTTTGCAGGACCGGAAATTGAACTTTATTTAAATGATAAAAACTTTATTTCCGGTGATATTACAAATGAAAGTCCATTGTTATTAGCATATATCAGTGACCAACAAGGTATAAATTACTTTAACAATGGTATAGGACATGATATTGTTGCAGTATTAGATGAAAATTATTGTCATTCAATTGTTTTAAATGATTATTATGAACCCTGTATTGATTCTTATCAAAAAGGTAAAATAAAATATCTTCTTTCGGATTTGGAGGATGGTTTACATACTTTGCAATTAAGAGCATGGGATGTGTATAATAATTCATCCGAAGCCCGTATTGAATTTATTGTTAACAAATCGGCAAAACTTTCACTTAATAATGTACTAAACTATCCGAATCCTTTTTCTACAGAAACATGGTTTACATTTAAACATAATAAGCCCGGTGAGCAACTTGATATACAAATACAAATATTTACCATTGAAGGCAAACTTTTAAAAACATTAACACAAAAATCCGCTTCTGATGGGAAAAATATTGAGCCGGTTTACTGGAATGGCTTGGATGATAACGGAAGCAGAGTTGACAGTGGATTTTATATTTACAAACTTTTAGTAAAAGAAAATGGAAATATAATTACCAAACAATCACAAAAATTAGTAATTATTAAATAAACAATATAATAAATAATTTTTCGTTACCTTTGCACCCTTTTTATAAATATTAGAAATTAAATTATGAAGTTAAGATTAGTAATTATTATTATTTTGAATGTAATATTATTAAATTGTTATGCTCAAAATACAAACGAATGGTTAGGACAGGAGTCAATTAATACAATAACAACAGCAGTCCCATTCTTGATGATTGCTCCAGATGCACGAAGCGGAGCTATGGGCGATGCAGGTGTTTCTTCAACACCTGATGCAAGTTCCATGCACTGGAATCC
>JAUWKH010000381.1 GCA_030614305.1 Bacteroidota bacterium | reverse complement strand
TGATTGTTGCACCATGTTCTTTTGCAGCAACAGGAATATCAGCAGCAGGAATAACTTCTGCATTAGTTCCGATAATTATAAAAACATCCGATTTTTTTGCTTCCTCAAAAGATCTCTTCAAAGCAAATTGAGGAATCGGTTCATTAAAAAATACAATATCCGGTTTTAATATTCCTTTGCAAATATAACATGTTGGTGGTAAAAAATTCAAATCAACAAAATTCAGATCATATTCAGATGAACATTCAGTGCATGAAAGAGTGCGTGATGTCCCATGAAGTTCATAAACATTTGTGAACCCTGCTTTTTGATGAAGATTATCAATGTTTTGTGTAATTATTGATTCAAGAAATCCTCGTTTGCCCATTTTGACCAAAATATTATGAGCAGCATTCGGTTTAGCCTGATCAAAAGTATCATAAAAAATTTCTTTTATTTTTTTCCATGACTGGAGCGGCTTTTTCCGGAAATATTCAATTTCAACAAAAATCGGGTGATATTTATTCCATAATCCGTTTTCCCCTCTGAAAGGTGGAATCCCGCTTTCCACTGAAATACCTGCACCTGTAAAAGCAACTGTATATTTTGATTTTCTTATCTTTTCAGCAGCTTCTTCAATTTTTTTATTGTCTATCATTCAAGCAAATTTATTTATGGAATTGCAATTATCAGTCCTCAGTCCTCAGTCTCCAGTCCTCAGTCTATTAATCGCCAACTGCCCGACTGTTGACTGCCGACTTTTTATTAACTATCACTTAAGCTAATTTGTTTGTAGCTTTGCTACACTAAGTTATTAAGAAATTATTAATTGTTATTCATTTGTAAATCGCCACTTTTAACTTTAATCATATAACGAATAAATAATCTTCTTTACAATTCTTTTGACACACTGACTGAGGAGTCGGAATTAAAGTGGATTTTAAAATCAAGCTTTCTGAAAACAGAAATCATCGGCTTATTATCAGCGGTAGTTTCGGCGACCATGCGTTTAATATTCCATTTTTTTGAAATATCCATACAATATTCAGTAAGAATACTTCCTAAATCTTTTCTCTGATATTTGTCTGTTATCAAAACTGCATATTCAACAGAGTCAAGATCAGGGTCTGCAATAAGTCTTCCTACACCAATTAATCTTCTATTTCCATTTTCCATAATTTCTGCAACAATTGCAATTTCTCTACCATAATCAATAAAGCAGAATTGAGTTGCAACTTCATGAGAATCATAATGGAAATTGTACCTGAATCTTGAAAAGATTGACTCTTTAGAACAACTGCCTAACAGGTTTAACCACATCGGTTCATCTTCGGGCTTAATAGGTCTTAAGATTATTTGTGTGCCATCATTTAATTTGTCGGTTTTTAAATATTTTTCAGGATAGGGATGTAAAATAAGATGTGAAAAAGGAACAACAGGTTTGCCCATTAAGTTCTGATCAAGCACTACCCTTGCATCCAATGCAATTGCATCTTTTTCAGTTACGAGAAGCGGATTGATATCAAGCTCTTCTATTTCGGGATAATCTGCGGCAAGGTATGATAAGCGTATCATAACTTCAATGAGCTTGTTAATATTTTTTGGTGTGCTGCCCCTGTATCCTTTTAATAAAGGATAAATTTTTAAGGATTCTATCATTTGCCTTGCAAGTGTTTCATTCAATGGCGGGAATCCAAGTTTTTTGTCTTTAAATAATTCAGCAGCTATACCACCCATACCAACTAAAACAACGGTTCCGAAAACAGGATCTTTTTTTATTCCAAGAATCAATTCAACACCATCTTTTATATTTATCATCTGCTGTATAGTAACACCCTCAAGTTTTGC
>JAUWKH010000280.1 GCA_030614305.1 Bacteroidota bacterium | reverse complement strand
ATTATTTTGATGTTGATAATGATGGTTTAAAGGATTTGATAGTTTCACCTTTTGACCCAAGCATTATTACATCAAGAAATTACAGAAGTGTATGGATTTATAAAAATTCCGGGCAGAATAATGCACCGGTTTTTAATTATTATACAAATCAATTTTTACAGGATGAAACAATAGATGTTGGTTCCGGAGCATATCCTGTTTTGTTTGATTATAATTATGATGGTTTGCCGGATTTATTTATCGCTAATTTCGGTTATTATCAATCATCATACTATGATGACTGGTTGATATTACATTCAAATTATATTTCAAAAATTGCACTTTTTGAGAATGTAGGAACTGATACTGTTCCCGCCTTTGAACTAATGACACGTGATTTTGCAAACATTTCTTCTATTGATTTGGATGGTGTTTTTCCGGCTTTTGGTGATATGGATGGTGATGGCGATAAAGATATGCTGATTGGTAATGCTGATGGAACAATCCATTATTTTAAAAATATAGCAGGTTCAGGCAACCCTGCTGAATATGAATTATCCGAATTGAATTATCAGGATATTGATGTTGGCGAATACAGCACTCCACAGTTAATTGATATAAATGAAGATGATTTAATGGACATTGTGATCGGCGAAAAAAAAGGAAACCTGAATTATTATAAAAACTCCGGAACTTCATCCAACCCTGTATTTATTCTTGAAACCGACAGTCTTGGAAAAGTTAATGTTACGGATTACAATGTTTCATACTCGGGTTATAGTGTTCCGTGCTTTTTCAGGGATAATCAGAATAAGATGAAACTGCTTGTTGGTTCCGAACAGGGAAAAATATTTTATTTTAAAGATATTGAAGATAACCTTTCGGGTACTTTTACAGAATCTGATTCATTGTATATTTTAATAGATTCCGTTCCTTTTGAAATTTCAACAGGAATAAGAACAGGTGCAGCAATATCCGATTTAAATAATGACGGATTTTTTGACCTGCTTGTTGGAAATTACTCAGGTGGCTTAAAATATTTTGCTGGTGTTGAAAATCCACATGTTAGTCCGGGAATAATTGAAAACACATCAAATGAAATAAAAATAAATCTGTTCCCTAATCCTGTTAAAGAAATTTTAAATATCTCTTTCCCCAAACGTCTGAAAAATATTGAAATTTATATCTATAATTCGCTGGGAATACTTGTTAAATCAAAAGTTTTCAGTTCAGCGGAAAAATTAAGAGTGGATATTTCAAATCTAAGCAACGGTGTTTATTATTGTAAATTAATTGCTTATTCTGAAAACCCGTATCAAAGGTTTGTTGTGAATAAAAAGTTTATTAATCTGTGAAAATCTGTGGAATTAGTGGTCTTTATAATATTCGCCACAGATTGCCCGGATTTTCACAGATTTATTGTTACGATGAAAGCTTTAATATTTTATCTTTATAATTAATAACCGCTTTGTAATGTGCAAGCAAATCCCCGCCCAAAATACCGTCAATTACAGGAAGTTTCAAAGATGAGTATGATTGAATAACATGTTTCATGTCAAGAACAATGGCATTGTAATTTTTAACAATAACATCTCCTAATTCCAATTTTTTCAGTACTGTTACCTGACTTTCAAGTTTATTTGTTCCAATGCCGGTTGAAAGCTTTTCATTGTCTTTAAAAACTTTATGATCTTCGGGAATAAATTTTTTAATTTTAGTATTGTCAAATACAGTTCGTGAGGCACCTGTATCAATTAACAGATTGGCATTCTTACCGTTAATTTTCACTACAACCAATATATGGCATCCATCGTTTTCAATCGTTATTATTTTTATCGGTATATTTGTAATCAAAACAGTGTTAGGTTTTTATAGTGTAAAAACAATTTTTTAAAAGTTCGGTTTCAAAGCATATTTATTATAAAATTCTTCAATATTTTTCACAGCTTCTTCGGGTGTATCAACCATTTTGAATATATTCATGTCTTCAGGACTGATACTTTCTTCTTTAAGCAGTTTTTCATTAATCCAATCAACCAATCCTTTCCAGTAATCTTTAACAACCAAAATAATTGGGAAATGGACAAGTTTCTGGGTTTGAATAAGTGTGATTGCTTCAAAGACTTCATCAAGCGTTCCGAAGCCTCCGGGTAAAACAATATAACCCTGAGAATATTTCATAAACATAACTTTTCTTACAAAGAAATTATCAAAGTCTAATAATTTATCAGGGTCAATAAAAATATTAGGCTTTTGTTCATTGGGCAAATTAATGTTCAGACCAACTGACTTTCCTCCTGAAAAATGTGCGCCTTTGTTTGCAGCTTCCATAATTCCGGGTCCACCACCGGTAATCACACCAAATCCTTTTTTTGTTAAAAGATATGCAATTTCTTCAGCCATTTTGTAATACCGGTTTCCTGGTTTTGTTTTTGCCGAACCAAATATTGACACACAAGGACCTATTCTGGATAATTTTTCAAAACCTTCCACAAACTCGGCAATAACTTTAAATATCTGCCATGAGTCATAGGTTTTTATTTCATTCCAGTTCTTATCCTTGAATGCTTTTCTTATCTTGGCTTCTTCTTTTTTATTAATCATTTCTTCCATTTTCATTTTAATTTTAAAATTCAAAAGTAAACAGAATTTTTTAATTATACTAATTTTTAACAGAGCCTGTACCGAATTTTCGGTATTTACGAAGTAAAGCTGTTTAGAAATAGTTATGCGTGCTGAATAGACCTTAAAAGTTTTTGCATTTCTATTCAGCATTAGTATAATTTTTTATTATTTTTGCCATCTATGTATAAACAACTATTTATAGCTTTTATTTTATTTCTTCCTTTGATGATTCTCAGCCAGAATCCTGAAGAAGACAATTTATTGTATTCCGGAAATGATTCAACTCAATATTCGGATTCTGACTTCAATGCCGAAAAAATTGCTACTTTTTTAAAAGAGAGAAAGCTTAAGTTTAGAGTTGAGGTCGGAACAAGCTTTGGAACATCTTTCGGTTCGGGTAATTATTTCGGAACTTATCTTGCCCCGCATTTAAGCTACAGTATTAGCCCAAGATTCAATATAAATGCAGGAGCAATTATTAACAATAATTTTGGCAGATATTCTTACAACCCTT
>JAUWKH010000212.1 GCA_030614305.1 Bacteroidota bacterium | reverse complement strand
TTAATAATAAAAATATTATTATTTTAAAAAATAAGATTTCTCAAATAAACTTTGTTTTCCCTTTGTTTTTTTAATATAAAAAATTACTTTTGCAGTCCGAAAAATTAAAGTTAAAGAAATGAAAAAAGACATTCATCCAAAAGATTACAGATTAGTTGTTTTTAAAGATATTTCAAACGAATATTCGTTTATTACCAAATCTACTGTAAAAACCAAAGAAACTATTATTTGGGAAGACGGGATGGAATATCCGCTTGTAAAATTAGAAATTTCACATACTTCTCATCCGTTTTACACCGGTAAAATGAAATTTGTTGATACTGCAGGGCGAGTTGATAAATTTAAAAGCAGGTACAAAAAACATCTTGAAAAGAAAAACGACTAATAAACTAAAAATTATATATTTATAGCCCTTAATTTTGTTAAGGGCTTTTTTAGTGCTTTTTTTGGCATATATATTGACACATAACTTTAATAAAAAATTAAAGCAAAATTTAATATCTTGATATGCTGATTATTAAAGCTGTATTTTTCTGATATTTGTTTAGCTTAATTAATAATAACTGACATTCTGACTTAAAATAAAGTATATGAATTATTATCCGGAAAATGATTTATTGAATTTATCTGAAATTATTGAATCAGAAACTGAATTTATACCATTGCTTTCTTCAGAAGATGAAGAACTTATGAATGCTGAGGATATTCCCGAATCTTTACCAATATTACCTTTGCGAAATACCGTATTATTTCCTGGTGTTGTTATTCCGATTACTGTTGGAAGAGATAAATCAATAAAACTGATTAAGGAATCATACAGGGGAAATAAAATTATTGGAGTAGTTGCCCAGAAAGATGTTAAAGTTGAAAATCCTGAATTTATCGACCTGAATAAGATAGGAACAGTGGCTCAAATCCTGAAAATATTGCAAATGCCTGATGGAAGCACAACAATAATTATTCAGGGTAAAAAGAGATTTCAACTGATTGAACTTATTCAATCCGATCCGTATTTTAAGGCAAAAGTCTCTCAATTTGAAAAAGTACAGAATTTTGAAGGTGACGAAAAATTTACTGCCTTAATGTCCTCACTTAAAGATGTTTCAATTCAAATAATCAAGAAATCACCAAATATACCTACTGAAGCAGGTTTTGCAATTAATAATATTGAAAGTCCTGTATTCCTTGTTAATTTTGTTTCATCAAGTTTAAATATTGATGTTGTTGAAAAACAAAAATTACTTGAGATAAGCGATTTGCAAGAGCGAGCAAATAAAGTGCTTGCTGCCTTGATAAAAGATTTGCAGATGCTTGAGTTAAAAAATCAAATACAGGACAAAGTAAAAACCGATCTTGATAAGCAACAAAGAGATTTCTTATTGAATCAGCAATTGCAAAAAATTCAGGAGGAATTGGGCGGTAATTCTAATGAACAGGAAATAGGTGAATTAAAAAAGAAAGCGAAAAATAAAAAGTGGTCAAAAGAAGTTTCAAAAGTTTTTGACAGAGAATTAAAAAAACTGCAGCGAATGCACCCTCAGGCTGGTGAATATTCTGTTCAACTGAATTATTTGGAAATTGTTGCAGAACTGCCATGGAATGAATATACAAAAGATGATTTTGATTTAGACAAAGCTCAAAAAATTCTTGATGAAGATCACTTTGGTCTTGAAAAAATAAAGGAAAGAATAATTGAACACTTGGCTGTGATCAAGATAAAAGATGATTTGAAATCACCAATTTTATGTCTTGTAGGACCTCCCGGAGTTGGTAAAACTTCTCTCGGAAAATCAATTGCACGTGCACTTGGCAGGAAATATATAAGAATGTCTTTGGGTGGAATGAGAGATGAAGCCGAATTACGCGGACACAGAAAAACATATATAGGTGCAATGCCCGGCAGAATGATTCAGAGCTTAAGAAAAGCCAAATCATCAAATCCGGTATTTGTACTTGATGAAATTGATAAAGTTAGCGGAAGCAATATCAGCGGTGACCCACAAGCGGCATTACTGGAAATTTTAGACCCTGAGCAAAATATTGCTTTTCACGACAATTATCTTGAAATTGATTACGACTTGTCAAGAGTAATGTTTATCGCTACTGCCAATACTCTTAGCACAATTCATCCTGCATTACGCGACAGAATGGAAGTTATTGACATTAGCGGATATTTGATTGAAGAAAAAATTGAAATTGCAAAAATACACCTACTTCCAAAACAGTTAAAGGAGCATGGAGTAAAAAAAAATCAATTAATTCTCAATGAAAAAATACTTGAAAAAATTATTGATGACTATACACGCGAGTCGGGTGTTCGTTCTTTAGAAAAAAGAATTGCCAAAATAATCAGAAATAAGGCAAAATTTATTGCAATGAATAAAAAATATAATAAGAAGATTAATGAAGAGGATTTAATTGCAATTTTGGGTATTCCTATTTTCCAGAGAGATAAAAATATTAATAATAATCTGGCAGGTGTTGTTACCGGCTTGGCATGGACAAATACAGGCGGCGAAATATTATTTGTTGAAGTTAGTCTTAGCAAAGGCAAAGGAACACTTACTTTAACTGGTAGTCTTGGTGATGTAATGAAAGAATCAGCTACTTTAGCTTATGAATATTTAAAAGCACATTCAAATATACTGAATATTGATCCTGAAATATTTCAAAAATGGAATGTTCATATTCACATACCCGAAGGAGCTACTCCAAAAGACGGTCCTTCTGCCGGAATAACTATGTTTACAGCCTTGGCTTCGGCATTTACACAACGTAAAGTCAGGGCAAAAATGGCTATGACTGGCGAAATTACTTTACGTGGTAAAGTTTTACCTGTTGGTGGAATTAAAGAAAAAATTCTGGCTGCAAAGCGTGCAAAAATTAATGATATTATTCTATCATCCGAAAATACTAAGGATATTAATGAAATCAAAAAGGATTATATTAAAGGATTGAATTTTTATTATATCAACGAAATGATTGAACTGGTTGATATTGCCTTATTAAAAGAAAAAGTGAAGAATCCTGTGAAATTAGATTAGTAATTATACTATTTTGAAATCAGTTTTTTTGTTTCAGCTAATTTAATAATTGTATCAATTATTGCAGTTTGGTTAATAGTTTTGCAGTTGAATATTATGTCAAATATCGAATTATCTGCCTCTTTACCCATAAAATTATTAATAAGTTGAATTCGTTTTCTATCCATTTCGGCTATATATTTTTTTGAGATATCAAAAGAAATCTTGTGTTTTTCACTGATTTTTTTAATTCGCCAATTAAGTGGAGCCTGCAATTTTATATGTAATGATTTTTTAATATGATTTGTAAGAGAAACTCCTCCACGTCCTACAATAATAATATTTCCTTTGATAGCGTATAATTCAATAAGATTGAAGATTGCTTTTTTGATCTGCATGTCGCTCTTGTAATATCTTGATGCAAGCGATGAAATAACATCATCTATTATACCCCTTTTTTCAGAGTTAAAAATATATTTGATCTTATGTGCTGGAAGATCAAGCTCTTTGGCCGATTCAGCGATTATGGCCTTGTTTATCCAATTCCATTTATTATCAGAATTGAAATAATATTTTTTATTTATTGAAGATACAAGCATTTCGGCAATTTCATTTGCAGAACACCCCGCTTCCCGTGATATAGTTATCACAGGACCATGATTTATACATTTAGTTATATCTTTTTTAAATAAATGATGATCTTTTTCTTTAAATCTGTTATCCATGTACTTTAAAAAAATATCATTCATTTTTATTTTTCCTTTCTTTTGTTTATTAAAAATATTTTAATAACTTTATGTTCATGCAAAAATAAGAAATTTTCTGTTAAATTTTAAATTCTGAAGATGATAATTAAATTTATAAAAGAAAATAGTTATTTTTGAAACATTATTTTTATTATAAACGAATT
>JAUWKH010000024.1 GCA_030614305.1 Bacteroidota bacterium | reverse complement strand
GTGAGAGATAGGTCTTCTTTTCAACAGACCTGTATGATGGTTTATAATCATTAAAAACTACTCTTTTTTTTAAGCGGTTTTTAGCAGGGAAATCTTCGAAATATTTCTCAATTATTAATATGAGCTTTTTGAAATCAATTTTTCCTACCGAACTGATTACAATTTGATCAGTAAAATAATTTTTATCAATAAAGTTTTTAATGGCATCTCTGCTGATTTTTTTAACATTATCAGGTGTTCCGAGTATGTTTCTGCCAACAGGATGGTTTTTAAAAAGTATTTCTTCAAATTCATCATAAATTTCTTCCGAAGGTGTATCTTTATATGAATTTATCTCATCAATAACCACATCTTTTTCTTTTTCAATTTCCTTATCCGGAAAAGATGAATTAAATATTATGTCAGCAATAAGTTCTATTGTCCTGTCATAATATCTGTCAAGAAAAGATGCATAAACACAGGTTTCTTCTTTAGTAGTATATGCATTTAAATCACCACCAACATTTTCAAGGCGACTTAAAATATGATAGGCTTTTCTTTTTTTTGTGCCCTTAAAAATCACATGTTCAATAAAATGAGCAATACCGTTTTCCTGTTCGGTTTCATCTCTTGTGCCGGTATTAATAATTATCCCGCAATGAGCCACAGAACTGTCCGTACATCTGTGAATAACACGGATACCATTTGATAATGTATAGTATTGATAATTCATTTGTTAGATGATTATATTAAAAGATAAAATTTTAGATTTTAGAATTGTGAATTAAGATTTAATAAATTGAAGATTATTAAGTTAGCAATAAATCTAAAATCACAAATCATAACTTAAAAACACTGACTTTATAAGTGGACACTTTTATTTATTAATCCTTACCCATTGGATAATTTTTATCCAGATACAACCAAAATAATGGCTGAGAACCTAATAAATTTCCGCTTTGATCGTACTTTTCAATAACCGGTGCTATGCCGGTAATTTTTTTCTCAATCTCAAGATTGTCTTCATCAATATACCATTCTTCAAGGAAGCGGATCTTTGTAATATCTTTTAATTCAAATTTTGAAATGATTACCGTATCATATTCATCATAAGGAGGATAAACTCTTTTTAAAGTTTGATAAATTGTATCCACGCCAATTAATTTTACCTGCTCAACAGTAAGGGGATTATTAAAATAATCATAAGCCTGTATTTTCCCTGAATAAGCAGCATCCATAATTTTATTCACAAAAGTCATACGCTTGCGTCTGTCAATATTTTGTACCCACGGGTCATAATCAGGATTCGGACTTTTGATATTAACATCATATTGGATGCGTTCGGTTATTACCGTCTTTGATTTATCAGTGTTATCTTTACAAGACGTTAGCCAGCCAAAAGTTAAGCCGGCAATTATTAATAAAACAATTCTTTTCATGTGTTTATATTTTTTTAGTTAGTTTATTTTCTACTACTTATAATTTTTATAAAAATTCAGTTCAGAAATTAGAAATCCATCCATACGGACTTGCTTCGCTTCGTACGGACAAGTTTGGATATTTGAAATTAGGCTGTTAAAATAAGTTTTTCCAAATTTCAAATTTCGAATTTCTTTATATAATCATTCCCTTGCCTGCCTGTCGGCAGACAGGTGTGTAAAAATTTATTTATATTTTAACGTCAAATTTATAAAATTTGTTTTAAATCAGTTGAATAAAATTTAGCCATTAAATTGACTTTCATCAAAAAAAATATTAAATTTGTAATTTAGTCCGGTTTATTAGAGGGCTAATACAGTATAAATTTAAATAATGACAAAGAACAAACCAAAACGCATAAATTCAATATATTATCAGTGATATCCAAAAACCTGTATATATAAATTAAATTATAATGAAATTTAGATTTTTAATATTTCTGTTCATTATTTCAATCCTCGCCAATGCCCAGGTTATTCCTGATTCAATAAGAGTTGATTGGAGTGGTGTTGGATATCAGGGAGATAAACCCGAACCTGCAATTATAGTAAACGTTAAAGATTTTGGTGCTCAGGGCGACAGTCTTACAAATGATTATCAGGCAATAGTTGATGCTGTTAATTCATTAAACGGAAATATGGGAATTGTATATTTCCCTGAAGGTAATTATTTAATTAATTCACCATTAAATTTACCTGATAGCATAATATTACAAGGTGCAACATCCGACTCAACAGCATTAATATTTGACCTTGAAGAAGAACCAATAAATTGCATAAATATCTCCAAAGGACAAACAGAAGATTTTACAAGAATTATCACCGGTTTTGAAAAAGGCTCAACTAATTTTACCGTTGAAAACCCAGGGCAATTTAGCCCCGGCAATTATGCTGAAATGAGGCAGTTAAACGGAGATTGGGATATTAGTCCTGCTACCTGGGCACAATACTCAGTGGGCCAAATTGTAATAATCAATAATATTTCTGGTAACTCAATTTATATTGACCATGCTCTCAGAATTGATTATGACACTTCATTAAATCTTGAAATACGTAAGATAGAACCTAAATATAATGTAGGTATTGAATGTTTAAAAATTATCCGTGCAGATGAACCCGAAGAAGGCGCCGGATCAAACATGTCATTCGACTTTGCAGCTCAATGCTGGGTAAAAGGCGTTGAAAGCGATAAAAGTGTTGGAAGTCATATAGCAATAGCAAGAAGTACACAGCTGGAAATTACAGGCTGTTATATCCACCACGCATTTACTTATGACGGCACCGGAACAAGAGGTTATGGGATTACGCTTAGTCATCATTCCGGTGAATGTTTAGTGCAAAATAATATTTTAAAACATTTGCGTCATGCTTTAATGGTAAAGACAGGAGCAAACGGGAATGTTTTCGGATATAATTATTCCATTGAACCATACCGTTCAGAACCTATTCATGATTTCTCAGGTGATATTTCTTTGCACGGACATTATGCTTTTTCAAATCTTTTTGAAGGAAATATTATTCAGAATATTATTATTGATCATTACTGGGGTCCGTCAGGTCCATACAATACTTTTTTTAGGAATCGTGCAGAACTTTACGGAATTATCATGACTACCAATACGACTTTAGAAACAAGCAGACAAAATTTCGTAGGAAATGAAGTTACTAACGAACAAATATTATACGGTAACTATATTTTAACCGGAACTAAGCATTTTGAATTCGGAAATAACATAAAAGGAACAATTATTCCATCCGGAACCAATGACCTGCCCGATACTACCTATTACCTTGATTCAATACCAATTTTTTGGAATATTGTTGATCAATTGCCTTCTATTGGTATTCCAAATGAAATCGGAAGCGGCACAATACCAGCCGAAGAAAGATATTTATCAGGTGGCACTCTTACTGTTTGCTATGACTCAACAATTTATACGTCATTTGAAAACATTTCCAATATTAAAAATAATCAGATTAAAATAATGCCTAATCCTTTCTATGATAAAATTAATCTGTTGATCCCATCTGAGATGAACGATTTTTGTCAGATTAATATGGTTAATTTGATAGGGCAAACAGTATTTAATAAAGAATTCCGCTTATCTAAAGGTTTGAATAAAATTGTTGTGTTCCCACCTGAGTCAATTAAAGATGGTTTATATATTATTACAGTCAAAACAAAAAATAATATTTATAATTATAAAATCTTAAAACAATAAAAAAATTGTTTTATTAAAAATTGATTTACTTGAAAAAGGTAATTAATCCCACTTTTCTTATTGATAAGAAAAAATGCCTTCAAAATATTAAATATATGGCGTTAAAAGCGCGACGGCATAACGTTACGTTAAGACCTCATTTTAAAACCCATCAATCAGCAGAAATCGGGAGCTGGTTCAGGGATTTTGGAATCAATTCTATTGCGGTTTCATCTGTGGAAATGGCAAATTATTTTGCTAAAAACGGATGGGATGACATCACAATTGCCTTTCCTGTTAACATTTTAGAAACTGATAAAATTAATAAACTCGCCGGAAATATCAGCTTAAACCTTTTGGTTGAATTTGATGAAAAATAACAGTATAATAATCTAACCTGCTTAATTCACAAATTGATCTATTACGAAAAACTTATGAATTAATCAGGCTAAATCCTTTTCACAAACATTTATTTAAATATTTTTAATTTTGTATATGCAATAAAAGTTAATTTTATCGTCAGTAATAATAAAAACACAAAAATGAAAGAGCATGTTTGCCCGATATGGGTAGGATATTTATTAGCAAGCCCGATAAGAAAACTTGCACAAAATCCAAAGAAAATACTTGGAAAATATGTAAAGTCAGGGATGAAAGTAATTGATATTGGTTGTGCAATGGGATTTTTCAGTCTGCCCGCTGCAAGGATTGTAGGTGTTAACGGAAGTGTCATTTGTATTGACCTTCAGGAAAAAATGTTAAAATCGCTGGAAAAAAAAGCTAAAAAAGCAAAGCTTGCCGATGTAATTGAAACCCGAAAATGCACATCAAATTCCCTGCAAATAAATGACCTGACCGGACAAATTGATTTTGCTCTGGCTTTTGCAGTTGTGCATGAAGTAAAAAACAAAGAAAAACTTTTCACAGAAATTCACAACTCATTAAAAAAAGGCGGTAAAATGTTAATTGCAGAACCAAAATTTCACATCTCAAAAGAAAATTTTGATGAATCAATTAAGATTGCTCAAAATACAGGATTTAGAATAATTGAACATCCGGCTATAAAGAGAAGTCTTTCAGTATTATTGGGGAAAGTTAAATGCTAAAATGGAAATAGGGGGAATCCATACGGACGCCCTGCGGTCGTAAGGGAATAAGGGGTTTAGCCTTTTCACTTTAGCTTTTAAACTTGGAAAATATGTAAAGTCAGGGATGAAAATTATTGACCTAACAGGTTGTCTTGAACCTGTTAGGTTGATAAAATAAAACTTATAATCAATTCTCTTCAACCTAAGGTTTTCTTAATTTTATTCATCCTAAAACAAAACAAGATAATAGCCGCAAATATCATTAACTGTCCTGCTCCAAAAATTAACCAGTTAAAATTATATGGGATAAATACTGTGGAATATTTTATTATTTCGCTTTGACCGGGATAAATGAATAATTCTTTAAATGAAAAATAATTAAGCATAAAATTCAAATATTCTTCGGTATAGGAATAAATTATTATTAATGAGCCAAAAATCAGTAATATCCATTCAATTTTTGAAATTTTTGCTTTAGCATTCTTATCAGTAAAATATATTATTGTTATTGCAAGTAAAATCATAAACAACGAATTTATTAACGGGGCAATTACAGGACCAACCCATGTAACAGGTATAAGAAACAGGATATCCCAGGTAAAAAATGATTCGGGCCAGTTCAGAAAAAGTTTTAAGAACACATAATAAAATATGTCCCAAACAGCAAACGAATATAAAAAATAAGCAAATTTTTCTTTTTTGCTTCTACCCATAGCAATTCCAATACATAAAAGAATAATTATGGTTGCAGCTTCACGTAATATTTCAATAATGGCAATATTATTATCAATTAATTGTAAAGGAAAATTAAAACCATCGGGATAATAAAGTTCCCTTAAATAAACCACTACGGCACTTTCAATAAATGCAAGGGCTATTGAAAAAATTAAAACACCGATTATTATTTTGATTGAAGTTGTTTTCATGAAGATTCTTTTTTTTAATCAAATAACTATTATACCTAAAATCCGCAAGCGTTTTTTATTAATAACAAAACTTTAGTAAAAATAATTAATAAATTTGTTAAATAAAAAATTAAATTCTACTTTTGCACCCCATTTATACTGATTGAAATTGAGAATGCTAAAATTTTCAAACACAACTTACAGATAATCACACATTTTGCTTCTTCGTAATTTGTAAAGTATAATGCGTTTAGTATAAATAAGGAATAAATTCAGATAAGAAATAACTAACAGATGGATACTTTAAGTTATAAAACAATTAGTGCAAATAAAAAAACCGTTAATAAGGAATGGGTTTTGATTGATGCTGAAAATGAGATTCTTGGCAGGCTTGCATCAAAAGCTGCAAAACTTTTAAGAGGGAAATACAAACCTAATTTCACACCTCATGTTGATTGCGGTGATAATGTTATTATTGTCAATGCCGAAAAAATAAAACTGACCGGTAATAAATGGACAGATAAAATATACATACGACACACAGGATATCCCGGTGGACAAAGGTTCAGCACACCCAATGATTTGTTAGCTAAAAAACCTGAATCATTAATTGAAAAAGCAATAAAAGGAATGCTCCCGAAAAACAGGCTGGGAAGTGAGCTTTTCAGAAATTTATATGTTTATACAGGACCTGAACATCAGCATCAAGCACAAAAACCAAAAGAAATTAAATTAAATACAATTAAATAAATATGGAAGTTGTTAATACTATCGGCAGACGAAAAACTGCAGTCGCCCGAATTTATCTCAAGGAAGGAAAAGGCAATATTATTGTAAATAAAAAAGATTATAAAGAATATTTCCCATCAGCTTCATTACAATATGTAATTAATCAACCTCTTGAAATTACCAAATCAACAAATAAATACGATATAAAAGTAAATCTTGACGGCGGCGGTCTTTCCGGACAGGCAGAAGCACTTCGTCTCGCAATTGCACGGGCTATGTGCAAAATTGATGAAGAAAATCGTTCTGCACTTAAAACAAAAGGTTTATTAAAAAGAGACCCAAGAATGGTTGAACGAAAAAAACCAGGACAACCAAAAGCACGTAAAAAATTCCAATTCAGTAAACGGTAAATTTTCATAACCTATGGAACGAGTTTAGTATCTAAATTGCTAAGACTCTCACTTAACAGAGACTACTTGGTAATTGCTAATTATGAATGTAAACAAATAAATTTAATTAAATGGCAAGAACAAATTTTGATGAATTGTTAGATGCAGGTGTACATTTTGGACACCTCAAAAGAAAATGGAATCCTAATATGGCTCCATACATCTTTATGGAACGTAACGGAATCCATATCATTGACTTATACAAAACAGCAGCAAAAATTGAAGAATCAGCTTCTGCTCTCAAACAAATTGCAAAATCAGGTAAAAGAATACTTTTTGTTGCAACTAAAAAGCAGGCAAAAGAAATTGTAGCTAATCATGTTAAAAGAGTTAACATGCCTTATGTTACAGAAAGATGGCCCGGCGGTATGCTTACAAATTTCGCAACCATCCGTAAGGCTGTCAGGAAAATGACTTCAATTGATAAAATGATCAATACCGATACTTATAAAAATCTATCCAAAAGAGAACGCTTGCAGATAACCCGCGAAAGGTCGAAACTGGAAAAAAACCTTGGTAGTATTTCCGACCTTAACAGATTACCTTCAGCAATTTTTGTTGTTGATATTAATAAAGAACGTATTGCTGTTTCTGAGGCAAAAAAACTTAATATCCCTACTTTTGCTATTGTTGACACTAACTCTAATCCAAATTTGGTTGATTTTCCAATACCTGCAAACGATGACGCTTCAAAAGCTATCTCGTTAATTACAAACATTATGGTTAATGCTATTGAAGAAGGATTGGTTGAAAGAAAATTAGAAAGAGACAAAAGGGTTATTGAAGAAGAAAAGGAAAAGAAAAAAGAAAAAGAAAGAATCATTAAAATCCAAACAGAATCTAAAACTTCAGAAAAACCTGAATCAGATGAAAAAGCTCCTGAAACAAAACAGGAAAAAATTAAAGATGAAGTAAAGGAAGACTCCACAAAAAGAGAAGGAAAAAGACCCCGCAAAATTATTTCAAAAAAAGATACCGTTAAAAAAATATAATCATTTGTAGAACTGAAAAATTAATTAATTAAGATGAAAAAAATAACCGCAGCAGAAGTAAATAATTTAAGAAAACAAACAGGTGCAGGAATGATGGATTGCAAAAAAGCACTTGTTGAAAATGATGGTGATTTTGAAAAAGCTATTGATTACCTGAGAAAAAAAGGACAAAAAATAGCCGCCAAACGTTCCGATAAAGAAGCAACTGAAGGTATTGTTTTGGCTAAAACAAATTCTGATAAAAATTTTGCAGCAATAGTTATAATAAATTGTGAAACCGATTTTGTTGCAAAAAATCAGGACTTTATTGACTATGTAAATTCAATTGCTGATCTGGCTATTGCCAAAACACCTAAATCAATTGATGAATTGAAATCACTTGATTTGAATGGTAGAACAGTTGAAGAAAGCCTAAGTGATCAAATGGGGAAAATTGGTGAAAAAATCCAAATGTCCAATTGCTCATTTATTGAAGCACCGATTGTTTTTGCATATAATCATCATGGTAACCGTTTGGCAACAATACTGGGTTTGAATAAAAATAATGTTTCAGATATTGAAAACCTCGGACATGAACTCGCAATGCAGGTAGCAGCTATGAATCCACTGGCTGTTGATAAAGAAAATATTGATGAAAAAACCATTGAGCGTGAAAAAGAAATCGGAATGGAACAAGCACGCCAGGAAGGCAAACCAGAAAATATGCTTGAAAAAATCGCAATTGGTAAACTAAATAAATTTTTTAAGGACAACACTCTTCTAAATCAGGATTTTATCAGAGATGCTAAAAAGACTGTCAGGCAATATCTTGCCGAAACAGATAAAGAGCTTAAAGTAACTGTTTTCAAACGATTAATGTTAGGAGAAAAATAATTTTTTTTGACATAATAATTAAAGGTATTAATTAACACATACAAGATAAGAATAAATCCTATTCCGTTTGTGATTTTTCTGTATTAGTTGTTAAGAAAATATTGTTGATAGTTTTTGCGCAGTCTGACGTGTATGTGTTTAGTGCGTTTTAATGCACTTAAACACAATGATATGCTTTCTCTTTTTCAATCAGTTTTCTTTGCAATAATAAACGGTTCTTTTCCTGTAAAAACTAACGGAACTTTTATTATTTTATTCATCTTTATATTATTATCAATAAGTTCTTTGTAATATTTATTTTCGTCTAATAATCTTTTAATTATTAACACGCAATTTTTTATATTCTGTATAAAATAAATTTTACCTATTTTTAGAAATACTTTCAATTTGATTTAAGTGTTTTTCTACTTGATACTTATTATAATTATTCCACTTAGGCGGTTGTAATATATTTTTACCGCACATTATGTCGAGAAATACATTTTTTTCTTTATATTTATCAAAAAGTATTTCGAGTATTTTGAAGAAAAAATCGTCTGCCATTTTGATTTTATCTAACTCGGCTTTAAATTCTAAATCTTTGTTTATTTTGGGGTCAATAATTTTTAATAATTTAATAATTCCGTCTTTTTCATCTTCATCAATTTCAGATGTATAGCCATTTTTCAGGGTTTTAAAAACCAGATTATTCCACGCCACGCTATTGTGCGCCCATTCAATATTAGCAACGTTTAAGGAGTGTTCGCAAATTAAAATTATAGATAAAAGCACATCATTCAAATATTCTTCCGGAAATTCATCAAACAAACGAAATTCAAATCCGCTTTGATATAGTTTTTCACTATTAAAATCAAGTCCTATTTCGGGTAATAATTGATAGTCCATTTCTTCTTCTATTTTATCGCGCCACCAAATTTTATCTTCTTTTTGAAATTTTAATAGTTTCCGAAACTCATCTACATTGTATGTCATTAGTTTCCCTTTAGGCATACTTTTATTATATGTGCCAACTCCAATATATCTTGATATTGTGTTTCGCATAGAGCCTAAAGAAAAACGTTTGCCGATTTTATATTTTCGGCTTGCTACTTCCATTATATCAGGGCTTCCAAGTGTTGCAATAAAAAAAGGCTCGAACCATTGCAACAAATAAATTGCATTCATGTGTTGACTACTAAATATTTTATAGTCCACAATTCTGCCTTTTTTAAATAAATTTGGTAAAGTAATATGAAAATGATATGTTCCATTGTTAAATAAGACAATACTTTTTAAATTGGTCATAAAAATATTTAATCCTATATTGTATTGAGGATAAGTAACTTTTCCTTTTAATACCGATGAATTATTTAGTTCGCTTATAAAAATATCTTTTAATTCTTTTAATTCCATACATGCTTCTTCCACCGTTTGGTTTTCGTAATATTTAGTTATAAATTCTATTGTATCACCATCAAAATGAATTGAGCTGACCTTTTGATTTTGTAAATTAAACAAACTTTTGATATTATGCGGCTGTTGCTCTAAAAAAGTTTCTATAATAGATTTGCCGAGATATTTTTGATTTGGGGGATTTCCTTTTAATTTTAGTGTTTTATGTTCCAAATTAATATCTTGTTTTTGGATACTATGACTATTTAACATTCTACTTATTTTATATTTAGCATTTTTTAAAAATGCCGTTTTAAGCAAATCATCTAAGGCTTTTTTTTTATAACATTTACGATAATCATTGCTGTATCGTTCTTTACCAATTTTTGTTTGAATAAACGCTCCGCTAGCTATCAGCGATTTTTCAAATTGTAAATATGTTTCATTCTCTATACCTAAACCCCAAGAATATTTCTTGGATAAAAACTCTTTTTCCATTATTTGTTTTACTTTTTTTTATTGGTTTATATTATGTAAATCGGGACATCAAAAGTGTCAAGTATTTGTTGCATTTTTTCTTCGCTATTTTGGTTGCGATTATTCAAATTTCAAATTCATTTATTCGTTTCTGCAAATCATTATATGTTTTTATATCATTCAATTTATTGTTGTTTTTTGGTTGAGCATATCGATTTACGGTCGAGTAGGCAAGGGGAATTTCACCCCATCCCGAAAACTTTCGGGACTCACAGAACCGTACGTGACAGTCTCCCGTCATATGACCAACGGAAATCCGTATGGACGGCTCTTCTAACATGAATTACAATAAAAAGCTCATCCCCTTTCGGGTTGGCAATAAGTAAATCATATTAGCTAATCCCTTCGCTCCACTCCCATTACAGGAGTTTCATCACTACTACGGATTAGTCCGCCCCTGAACATTACATTGGTATTCTGCCTCTCCGTACGGATTGTGCATTTCCCTTTAGCTGCCAGCGAATCCTGTAACGGTAGCTTTCTGCAGCCTGACATCAATATTCAGGTTCCCGAGTTCCGTAAATGAGCCCGGATAAAGTTCATGCCGCCTGCCATGCCGACAGAAAGCACGTTACCTCCGCATTTATCACTGCATTCATAG
>JAUWKH010000116.1 GCA_030614305.1 Bacteroidota bacterium | reverse complement strand
GCTCCTGAAAAGCATTCAGGTTTTCCTCTTTAAGCGATAAACCCGCAGCGTATTTGTGGCCTCCGAAATGTTCAAGTAAATCGCTACATGCATCAACAGCATCATAAATATCAAAATCCTTTACTGAGCGCGCCGAGCCTGTAATCAAATCATTAGATTTTGTTAAAACAATAGTCGGGCGATAATAGGTTTCAGTAAGCCTTGAAGCAACAATACCAATAACTCCTTTATGCCAGTCTGAATCAAAAACAACGGTAGTTTTACCATTTTTTAGTTTTTCATTACTACCAATCATGTCAAGGGCTTGTTGTGTTGTTTGAGTATCAAGGTTACGACGCTCCGTATTTAAAGTATTTATTTGTTCTGCTACCCGCTCAGCAGAACCAATGTCCTCAGAAATTAATAATTTTACAGAATCATTGGCACTTTCAATCCTTCCGGCAGCATTTATTCTTGGTCCTACTAAAAACACAAGATCATTAATAATTAATTCCTTATTAAATATAATCTCTGTATTTATTTCCGTTTTTTTTCTTATAACATTACTATATTTTAAAATCGCTTCAATTCCTGGGCGGGGATTTGAATTTAGAATTTTTAAACCGTAAAAAGCCAATATCCTGTTTTCTCCGGTTACCGGAACAATATCCGACGCAATGCTCGTCACAACAAGATCAAGGTATTTCTTAAGATTTTCAAATGATTCACCAGTCTTTTGATTAAATGCCTGTATAAGTTTAAAACCCACCCCACAACCCGATAATTCTTTATAAGGATAGTTACAATCTTCTCTTTTAGGGTCTAAAACAGCATAAGCATCCGGTATTTTATTTCCCGGGCGGTGATGGTCGCAAATTATAAAATCAACTTTTTTGTTTTTTGCATACTCAATTTTTTCAACTGCTTTTATTCCACAATCCAATGCAATTACAAGCGAAAAATTATTTTTTTCAGCAAAATCTATTCCCTGAATGGAAATTCCATAACCTTCTGTATCCCTGTTGGGAATATAAAATTCAACATTGGAATATATGTTTTTCAAATATAAATAAACTGTTGCCACAGCCGTAGTTCCATCCACATCATAATCGCCGTAAACAAGAATTTTTTCGTTATTTTTTATTGCATTTTTTATTCTTTGTATAGCCTTATCCATATCCTTCATTAAAAATGGATCATGGATATCTGAAAGTTTTGGTCTGAAAAAATATTTTGCTCCTTCAAAATCTGTAATACCTCTCTGAACCAATAAATTTGATAAATGATTATTTATATTTAATTTTTCAGCTAAATTTTTAACCGTCTTTGCATCACCCTTTTCCTTTATAAACCAATGTTTTTCCATTCAAATAATCCTTCTTACGATTTAATTTATTTTTAAAATATTCTTAAAAGGTTGTTCTCATAGCTTCTACCGGGTTTAACCTTGAAGCAGTATATGCTGGAATAAAACCGGATATCAATCCAATAAATGCGGAAACCAAAAGTCCAATTAATATATTTCCTTCTGTGAGAACTAATTTTAAAGCAAAGTCCTGAGAATTAACTATTAAAACAATAATTAAGATAATTAACAAGCCAATAATTCCTCCAAACAGGGAAAGAAAGATTGCTTCATATAAAAATTGTAATAAAATAAAATATTTTTTTGCACCAAGCGATTTCTGAACACCTATCTGGCTGGTTCGCTCTTTTACCGAAACAAACATAATGTTGGCAATACCAAAACCCCCTACTAATAAAGAAAACCCACCGATTATCCAGCCAACGATAGCAATCACACCAAATAAATCATCAAAGCCCTTTGAGATAATATCTGTTTCATTAATTGCAAAATCATCTTCCGCCGAAGGTTTAAGCTTGTGTATTGAGCGCATTATGCCGGTTAATTCATCCGTTAATTCTTCATTAGAAACCATGGGTCTTGCTCTTACAACAATTGTTGAACCAATACTCCTGATATCCAAAACATTTCTTGCAAAATTTACAGGTATTATTACCTGATCATCAGATGTATTACCAAACATGTCTTCGCCTTCTTTTTTCATTACACCGATAACATTAAGTTTTCTTCCGAAAATTTTAATTTTTTTATTTATCGGGTCAATATTATTAAAAAGATTTGTTGCTATTTCACTTCCGATAATTGCAACATTTCTCCCGCCTACCGATTCAATTTGCGTAAAATATCTTCCTTCGCTTAAATCAAACGGCATTACTATATTATAATTATGTGATACGCCAATAATACTTACATTCTCAATATTATTATTTTCATATTTAACATTTTTGCTAACCCCAATCATAAAAGCACTTGATTCTGATGCCTGGCTTCTTTTCTGAATTTCATTCAGGTCATTAATGCTGGGTTCGGGTCGTTGCCAATATTTCCACCAGGGATAATCCCCACCCATTGCCCATGGCCATTTCTGAACAAATAACACATTGTCACCAAGTGAATCAATGCTTTTTCTTATTGAATTTTCCATTGAATCAAAAACTGTAAATACAGAAATTATTGAAAAAATTCCTATGGTAATACCAAGTAGAGAAAGTATGGTTCGGGTTTTATTAACAATTATTTCATGAAAAGCAAAAATAAAGCTCTCCTTCATTAATTTTATAAAAATCATTTTATAACCTCTTCTGATTAATAAAAAGTAAAATTAATATAATTACTTAATTTTTATATAAAATATATTGTTTCTTATTTTGATTTTTAATAAAATTGCAAATTATACCGATAATCTTGTTTTGGTTATAAATTAAATTCCTATTCTTTGAAAAAAATAAAAAATGCCTTGATTTCCGTTTACTATAAAGATGGTCTTGAAAAAATTGTATCACTTCTTAATGAATTAAATATTAATATTTACTCAACCGGTGGCACCTTCGATTTTATTGAAAACCTCGGAATTAAAGCAACTCGTGTCGAATCTATAACTTCTTATCCCTCAATTTTAGGAGGCCGTGTTAAAACCCTTCATCCAAAAATTTTTGGAGGGATTCTTTGCCGCAGAGATAATAAAAACGATAATCAAGAAATCAAGAAATTTGAAATTCCTGAAATTGATCTTGTAATTGTTGACCTTTATCCGTTTGAAGAAACCCTGGCAAGCAGCAACAAAGAACAGGAAATCATCGAAAAAATTGATATTGGTGGTATTTCTTTGATACGTGCTGCAGCAAAAAATTTTAATGATGTTTTGGTTGTTCCATCTTCAAAAAATTATGATGATTTGATTAATCTGTTGAAAGAAAAAAATGCTTATACCTCTATTGAAGACAGGAAATTATTTGCTGCTCACGCGTTTAATGTATCATCACATTACGATACTATCATTTTCAACTACTTTAATAATGATCAAATTAAATCCTTTAAACACAGCATTCTTTCCTCAAATATTTTAAGATATGGTGAAAATCCTCATCAGGAAGGTATATTTTATGGCAACCTGAATAATGTTTTTAAACAATTGCACGGTAAAGCAATTTCATACAATAATCTTGTTGATCTGGACGCTGCTATAAACTTAATTAATGAATTTGATGAAACCACTTTTGCCATCTTAAAACATAATAATGCGTGCGGTCTGGCAAGCAGGCCCATTCTTTTTAAAGCATGGAAGGATGCATTAGCAGGAGACCCTGTTTCTGCATTTGGTGGTGTTTTAATTACTAATAAAATTGTTGATGAGGAAACAGCCGCTGAAATCAATAAATTATTCTTTGAAATAATATTAGCCCCCGGATATAATAATTTTGCACTTGAATTGCTAAAATCAAAGAAAAATAGAATAATTTTGCAAAAATTATCGTTTGATTTTCAGGATAAACAATTCAGGTCAATTTTAAACGGTGTAGTTGAACAGAATAAAGATTTAATAACCGAAACTGTTGATGACTTAAAAACCGTTACTAAAATTGAACCAACTGAAAAAGAAAAGGAAGATCTGATTTTTGCCAATATAATTGTAAAGCATACAAAATCAAATACTATTGTTTTGGCAAAAAATAAACAATTGATTGCAAGTGGTGTTGGTCAAACATCAAGGGTTGATGCACTGAAACAAGCTATTGCTAAAGCTAACAGTTTTGGATTTGAATTGGGCGGTGCTGTAATGGCTTCAGATGCATTTTTCCCTTTTGCGGATTCGGTTGAAATTGCACATAATGCCGGAATTACAGCAGTTATCCAGCCTGGCGGATCAATCAGGGATAAAGACTCTATTGAGTTTTGCGATAATAATAACATGTCAATGGTTTTTACGGGAACCAGACATTTTAAACATTAAATTTTTATTAATATAATCCATTTAAATCTTTTACAATATGGGGTTATTTTCATTTTTAACTAAGGAATTAGCTATTGATTTAGGAACTTCAAACACAATTATTATATATAATGATAAGGTTGTTGTTGACGAACCTTCAATAATTGCACTTGAAAGAAATACGGGAAAAATCATCGCTGTTGGTAAAAAGGCTATGATGATGCATGGTAAGACCCATGAAAACATTAAAACCATCCGTCCTTTGAAAGATGGCGTAATTTCCGATTTCCAGTCTGCCGAATATATGATAAGGGAAATGATCAAGATGACTGAAAATAAACGATCCTGGTTTCCACCTGCTTTAAAAATGGTTATTTGCATTCCTTCGGGTATTACCGAGGTTGAAGAAAGAGCTGTTAAAGATTCTGCTGAGCAAGCCGGTGCCAAAGATGTTAAGTTAATTCACGAACCAATGGCAGCAGCCATTGGAATAGGAATTGATGTTCTGGAACCAACCGGAAACATGGTTGTTGACATTGGCGGGGGAACTTGTGAAATTGCGGTCATTGCTCTTGGCGGAATTGTTAACAATAAATCCATTCGTATTGCAGGTGATGATTTTACTGTTGATATCATTGAATACATGAGAAAACAACATAATATCATTATTGGGGAACGAACCGGAGAAAGAATTAAAATTGAAGTTGGTGCCGCAATGTCAGAAATAGATAATCCACCTGATGATTATGCAGTTCACGGAAGAGATATGTTAACGGGAATCCCCAAAGAAATAATTGTGAATTATGTTGAAATCGCACACGCACTGGATAAATCCATATCTAAAATTGAAGCAGCTATTTTAAACGCCCTTGAAATGACACCGCCCGAACTATCTGCTGATATTTACAGAACAGGAATTTACCTTGCCGGTGGAAGTTCATTGTTGCGTGGTCTTGAACAAAGAATCCACCTAAAAACTAAATTACCTGTCCACCTTGCCGAAGACCCTTTAAGAGCTGTTGCACGTGGTACGGGAATTGCTCTTAAGAATTTTGATAAATTTACTTTCTTAATAAAATAGATTATAATCTTTATGCGACACTTGCTTGCATTTCTGCTGAGACATTATTTTATCCTGTTATTTATCCTGCTTGAAGTATTTGCATTTTCACTCATTATTAATAATAACTACTATCACAATTCCGTGATATTAAATTCTACTAATCATTTTACAGGTTCAATATTAAATACATATAATAGTATTTCAGAATATTTTTCACTTAAATATGTTAACAAAGAATTAGCCGAAGAGAATGCCCTGTTACATTCGTTATCGGAAAAATCTTTTATTAAAACAGATACAAGCTTTCTATATAAAGATACTCTTTACAAATACATAAGTGCCAGGGTAATAAACAACTCTACAAATAAAAGAATCAATTATATGATGCTCAACAAAGGCACAAAACATGGAATTAAAGCCGATATGGGTGTTATTTGCTCAAATGGCATTGTCGGCATAGTTACCAGTGCCTCTGTAAATTTTTGTTCTGTAATGTCTGT
>JAUWKH010000349.1 GCA_030614305.1 Bacteroidota bacterium | reverse complement strand
TATTTTAAAATTATCCCAAAATTAACAAAATATATTTTAAAATTATCCTATTTATATATTTTTAATTATTTATCTGCGTAAATCCGTGTTATCAGTACCGATAGCTATCGGTATCAGCATTCCAATTAATGAGACACGAATTACACTGATTTTCACGAATTTTTTATAATAACCATTAAGCCATTCAACTCCCGACCACTTAGTTTATCGGGATTTCTCCCAAAATTTCGTGACTCCAACATCCAATCGTTTAACCATTCCTCTGCCTTTACTTACTTAATTTTCAACATTCCACTGACATTCTCAAGTTTGCCATCTACTTCTGCCGGTTGTAGTTTCAATATTTCAGTAATTAAAGGATAAATATCCACATTATTGAAAGTGGGTTGGATGTAATTTATTTTAAAAGCCGGTCCCATTGCGTAAAATATTGCGTGCATATCCGTGTTATCATTATCATAACCATGAGTTCCGCCCTCATAAGGTCTTTGTTTTTTCCATCTTATACTCCAACTGCTGTCAGCAGCTAAAATAAAGTCAAGTGTACGGGGATTTGTTCCATAATTTAATCTTTCAGGTAGTTTTCCGTGCTCCCACACTTTAACATGTGGCATCAGATTTAAACAGATAAAAGCTGTATCATAATATTCATCTTTTGCATCAAGGCAGTAAACAGGATTTCCGCCTTTAATATGCTCAAACCAATCGGATTGTATATATTCATCCAGAATTACATTTCTGTCAGTTGAGATATTACACATTCCATGATCTGAAGTTATTATAATATTTATTTTGTCGGAGTAAGGAAGCTGTTCAACTTTGTTAATAAAAACGCCAATAAGACTGTCAAGGTAAATAACAGTTTCTTCAATTTCTTTGCTGTCAGGTCCGAAATCGTGGCCTTTACTATCTGGTTCGTGAATATACCATAAAATCAGATGGGGGCGTTTATTTTCAGGAAGTTGCAGCCATGCTATCACACTATCAACTCTTTGTTCAAAAGGGAAATCATTGACATATTTTTTCCAGTAAGTAGGTCTGACTCCTTTTACCGGAGCTTCAGAGCCAACCCAGAAAAACGAAGCTGAAATCACATCTTGTTTTTCGGCTGTAACCCATATTGGTTCACCACTGTAGAAATCGCCATTTTCAACTGCGTCCCTGTTTCCTATTGAATAATGTTTATCCATATCCGGAGCATAAAAATTGTTTAAAACTATTCCGTGGTGATCGGGATAAAGCCCTGTAGCCATTGAATAATGGTTTGGGAATGTTTTTGTAGGAAAACAGGGTTTTAACGATTTTGCTTTAACTCCTTGTGAAGCAATAAAATCAAGGTTTGGAGTTGAGATACTATCGGGATAATCCCAACGGAAACCATCTACAGAAAGCATTACAATGTAAGGCTCTTCTTCTGTTTGCTTAGACGTTTTGCAAGAGAAAATAAATAATCCAAAGATTATTGCTGTTAGACTTAAAAATATCCGGGTTTTTGTTTTCATCAGTTAAATTATTTTAGTAAGTTTTGAGTTTACAATAATACAAAAAAAGCCACCTCAAATGAAGCGGCTTTTTTATTCTGATTTGTCAGATTAATGTTTTCCGAAGATGTAACGAATACCAATTTGTGCTTGCCATCTTGAGCTAAACACACCGGAATCATCTATACTGTATACATCATCAACATCAGTAGGTCCTGTATAATTAAATTTTGGTGTAGTGCCGTCTGCTTCAAATCCTTTGAATTTAATCAATTGATATGCATTATTTGATATGTATCTTTTTGTACCCCAGTCATTGCTCAACAAGTTAGCAAAGTTGAAAATATTAAAAGTTACTTGTAATGTATGCACATTTTTACCAACATTCATGTAGAAATCCTGAGCTATTCTTACATCGAAAGTGCCCATGAATGGTAATCTTGCTCCGTTTCTTTCTGCATAATCACCACGATGTTCTTTGAGGTATTTATCACTTTCGATAAATGTATTCAGGTTAGTCCATTGTTGGTCTGCAGAAACATAATCATCATCTCCAGGTGCACCAATATCAATCAAAACAATATCGCTTCTATTTTCAGGAATGTAGATTAAATTTCCTGGATTTTCTCCTTCACCGTTCAAATCACCATAATCATTATATACATAAGAATATCTCTGTCCTGATTGT
>JAUWKH010000094.1 GCA_030614305.1 Bacteroidota bacterium | reverse complement strand
CAAAAATAAATAGTTCCAGGATTAAAATTACAAGACAAATACCGATAAAATATTGAAACCTGTCTTCATAATCCGAAAACATTTTACTTTCAAATTCGGTTTTTTCCATTTCATTTATTTCGTTAAACACTTTTTTCAATCCTGCCTGAGTATTATTTGCCCTTACATAAACACCTTTTCCTGCCGAAGCTATTTGCTGCAACATGGTTTCATCAAGTTTTGTGATAATTGTTTTGCCTTCTTTATCTTTTTTATAGTCAATATGATCGCCATATTTATTTAAGACAGGAATAGGGGCTCCGTCAGGTAATCCCATTCCTATTGTACAAATTTTAATACCAAGTTCAGAAGCTGCTTTGGCTTCTTCAACGGCATTTCCTTCATGGTTCTCACCATCGGTAATAATAATTACAGCTTTACTGTGATTATTATTACCAAATGAGCCAACTGCAAGCTGAATGGCATAACCAATAGCAGTTCCTTGTATAGGAACTATTTCAGTATTGATTGTTGATAAAAAAAGTTTTGCTGCTGCATAATCTGTTGTAATCGGCAATTGCATGTATGCTTTCCCTGCAAAAACAATAATACCTATCCTGTCGCCTTTCAGATTATCAATCAGCCTTGATACTGCCTGTTTTGCACTTGCCAGCCGGCTCGGTTTTATATCCTGCGAAAGCATACTGTTTGATACATCAATGGCAATCATTAAATCTATTCCTTTGCGTTCAACCTTTTCTAATTTTGAGCCAATCTGAGGATTAGCTATTCCAACAATCAGAAAAGCATAAGCAAGAATTATCAGGAAAAATTTTAAAACAAGCCTGCCTTTTGAAACATCAGGTATTAACTGCGAAATAATTGCAATGTCGCCAAATCTGTTTAATGCTTTCTTTTTCCAGCGAAGCATTACTGAAAAAATAATAATAAATACGGGTATTAACAGTAATCCGTATAAATAATATATATGTGCGAATCTTATCATTATTAAATTACTATTTATAAGTAAACAACTATGGTTATTATTAGTAAAAACTCAAAATACAAATCTCAAAATACAAATAAAATCCAATCTCAAAATTACAATGACCAAAATTTTCTTATTTTTATGGTAATGTTCTAAATATCGTATTTCTTAATAATATTTCCAGAATAAACAACCCGAGTGCAATAAAAGCAAGCGGCAAAAACTCCTCTTTCTTTTTACGAAATTCCGTAACATCAATTTTAGATTTTTCCATTTTATCAATTTCTTCATAAATATCTTTAAGTTTTTTATTACTTGTTGCCCTGAAATATTTTCCATCGGTCATATCAGCCACTTCTTTTAATAAATCTTCATCAATTTTCACTTCCATATCCTGATATCTTAAACCGTACGGTGTCTGAACCGGATAAGGAGCCGTTCCCATTGAACCAACGCCAATAGTATAAATCCTGACTCCATAAATTTTTGCAATTTCAGCAGCAGAAAGAGGATCTAATGAACCTGCATTATTAACTCCGTCGGTTAAAAGAATAATTACTTTACTGATTGCTTTGCTGTCTTTAAGTCGGTTAACAGCAGTTGCAAGTCCGTCGCCAATGGCAGTTCCGTCTTCAATCATTCCGCTTTTAATATCTTTAAACAGATTTTTAATAACCCTGTGATCAGTAGTAAGCGGGCATTGCGTAAAAGTTTCTCCGCTAAAAATAACAAGTCCGATACGGTCATTAGGTCTGCCGTCAAAAAAATCCGAAGCAACGTTTTTTGCTGCTTCAAGTCTGTCGGGTTTCAAATCCTGAGCAAGCATACTTCCCGAAACATCCAATGCCATAACAATATCAATGCCTTCAATGGTAATATCCTGCCTGCTTAAAGTTGTTTGCGGTCGTGCAAAAGCAATTATCAATAAAATAATTATCAATAATCTTAAAACAAACAGACTGTGATAAAGATATTGTTTTGCACTTTTTTTGGTATTTTCAAATACTTCAGTTGAGGAAAACTGAATATCGGCTTTTCTTTTGTTATGTTTAAACCAGTACCACACAATCAATACAGGAATAATCAAAAGCAAGTATAAAAAATACGGTTGTGCAAATTCTATGTTATTCAGCATTTTATTTAATTAATTATTAATTCTCTAAATTTTGTTTATGTTTCATTATCCAAAAAGACCTACGAGGTTTATTTTAGTGAATTTCTATTTTCTATTACTGACTTCTTATTCAATCATCCAATCATCCAATCATCCATTCATCCATTCATCCAATCATCCATTCAATCATTCCATCCTTCTCTCAGTCACTTCTTCTCTCCACTATCCCCCTTAGTATTATTTTCAATCTTCAGTATCGTCTCTTTTACGAAATCTATTGAATTATTTAAGCTTTTATCATTTTCCAGCGGGAGAGGTTTTTCTTTAGCAAATTTCACAAGGTCTGCCAATATGAGGATTTGCTTCAATTTATTTTTTAGTCTGTCATCAACCTCACCACTTCTTATATTAAAACTTTCCAATATTTCATCGGTAGTCATTTCCATAGCATCAACTCCGAATCTGTTATGAATATAAACTCTGATAATATCAGTAATTTCCGTATGATATTCTTTTATTTTGCCACTTTGCCAGAGTTTATTAATTTTTAATTTTTCAAGGGCATTTAAGGCAATTACATGAGGTGGGATTTTTGGTTTTGGTTTTAGTTTGAACAAGGGTTCTTTCTTTTTACGTTTCCTGAAGTAATAAAAAAGAAATAAACCGATTAACAATACACCAACTCCAATCAATATCCACGGCACTGCTTCACGTAAAGTGTAGGGTGCAGATATTGGACCCTTTATTGGCATTATGGCTTTTGTAGTATCAACAGGCATTGTAAACACATTCAAAAACAAAGGAGCAGTGAAAACATTATAAATAGTCGTATCATTTTTTTCTCTGTAAATAAATTTTACAGGAGGAATTTCGTAATACCCCGAATCAAATGATGTTATTTTAAGTATCTGTTTTAATGTAATTAAATCCTGTTGCTCAGCAATTATAGTATCAATCTCCGATTTTTCAATAATTTCAATTTCATTTGTAATTGTATCATTAAACAATGGCCAGATTACATCATTATCTTTAGATGAAGTAAATTCAATATTTAAATTTATCTGGTCACCAATAAGAATTGAATTAGTGTCCAATGTAGCTTTTGCAACAGAAGTTTGTGCAAAGCCTGCCTTATTGAGCAACAATAAAAATGTAATTATAACTAAAAAAAATCTACCCTTCATTAATCTATTTTTAATTTTTTATTTTTGATTCTACTTCGAACTTACATTTATTGCATCCACTAAATTACCGATGGTAAAAACGGACTAAAATCCGTTTATGGATATGTGATTAATTTATTGATTCCCACAGCTAAAGCTATGGGCTAATCTTATATAAATTAATAATTTTACTATATTTTATTAATTATATTTTTACTTTTATCCCATACGGGCCAATGCGGGCTAACTTCGTGTCGTTTGCTTCGCTTCACTTTTTACTTTTGTCTTTTAACTTTTGTCTTTTGTCTTGTTAATACCTTGCTTCCCGTCTTTTAAATAAATTTATCAATGGTTTAACATAATCCTGATCGGTACGTATCTTAGCAACATCTACTCCACTTCTTGTAAACAGGTTGTCAAGTTTCTTATCTGTTCTTTTTGCCCATATCAAATAATTGCTTCGTACTTTGGGGTCTGAAGTGTCAACCCAGATTTTTTTACCGGTTTCGGCATTTTTAACTTTTATCAAACCTATGTTCGGGATTTCGGTTTCACGCTCATCATAAATTTTAACAGCTATAATATCATGTTTCCGGTTTGCGATTTTAATGGCATTTTCAAATCCTTTATCAATAAAATCGGAAATCAGGAATGCGGTACAACGTTTTTTAATAACATTTGTAAAGTACCTTAGAGCTTCGGCAATATTCGTTTCCTTGTTTTCAGGCTTAAAATCAATCAGCTCCCTGATAATTCTCAGTATATGTGTTGTTCCTTTATCAGGAGAAATAAATTTTTCAATTTTATTACTAAAAAATATCACTCCTACTTTATCATTATTCTGAATAGCAGAGAATGAAAGAACAGCAGCAATTTCAGTGATAATATTTTCTTTTAACTGTTTTTGAGTTCCGAATTCATTTGAGCCGCTCACATCAATCAGAAGCATTACAGTAAGTTCTCTTTCTTCATCAAAAACTTTAACATAAGGATGATTAAACCGTGCAGTAACATTCCAGTCAATGCTCCTTATATCATCACCATACTGATATTCCCTCACTTCGCTGAAAGCCATTCCGCGTCCCTTAAAAACACTATGATACTGTCCGGAAAATATCTGGTTTGACAGTCCGCGAGTTTTTATCTCAATTCGTCTTACCTTTTTAAATATTTCTGATGTTTCCAATTGGTTATTATTTATTAATTAGATTTTATTTAACTGTTTCAAGACCTACGAGGTTTTGAAAACCTCGTAGGTCTGTTTCACATAAAGTCACGTTTAACAATTTAACTTTGAATGGTTACTCTTCGGGTTTATGTAGGTTACGGTACCTCTACTGTATTCAATATTTCATTAATAATTTCTTCAGTTGTAATATTTTCAGCTTCTGCCTCATAAGTCAAACCGATTCTGTGACGCATAACATCATTTGCCACAGCTCTCACATCTTCGGGAATAACATATCCTCTTCGTTTGAGGAAGGCATAAGCTTTTGCTCCCAGAGCAAGATAAATACTTGCACGTGGAGAAGCTCCGTAATAAATCATTCCATCAAATTTCTTGAGTTTATATTCTGCCGGATAACGTGATGAAAATACAATATCGGTGATATAGTTTTCAATCTTTTCATCCAAATAAACATCTCTTACAACCTTTCGTGCATTTAAGATATCCGATGTTTTAAAAATAGTATTAGTTGAAGGAAATGTACTTGTAATATTTTCCCTCATAATCAATTTTTCTTCTTCCTTATCGGGATAACTGACAATTACCTTTAGCATAAACCTGTCAACCTGGGCTTCCGGCAAAGGATAAGTACCTTCCTGTTCAATAGGATTTTGAGTAGCCAGTACCAAAAACGGTTCTTCCAGCGGATAGGTTGTATCGCCGATAGTTATCTGGCGTTCCTGCATTGCTTCCAGTAATGCACTTTGTACCTTAGCCGGCGCCCTGTTGATTTCATCAGCAAGAATAAAATTTGCAAAGATTGGTCCTTTACGAACCACAAATTCTTCTTTTTTCTGGCTATAAATCAATGTTCCAAGTAAGTCGGCAGGCAACAGGTCGGGAGTAAATTGAATACGGCTGAATTTCGCATCAATGGTTTTTGCCAATGAAGTTACTGCCAATGTTTTAGCTAACCCGGGCACACCTTCCAGCAGAATATGACCATTTGAAAGCAATCCAATCAAAAGGCGTTCAATCATGTGCTTCTGACCAATAATTACTTTGTGCATTTCCATGTTAATCA
The DNA here is from genome assembly GCA_030614305.1 of Bacteroidota bacterium. Taxonomy (GTDB): domain Bacteria; phylum Bacteroidota; class Bacteroidia; order Bacteroidales; family JADFUO01; genus JADFUO01. The sequence goes on along the minus strand of JAUWKH010000094.1, from coordinate 1,280 downwards.
TATCAACAAATGCACTTTCTTTTTGTATTCGTTCGTTTAATTCTTTAATATTTGTTTCCATTTTGATATTTGATGTTTGACGTTTGACGTTTTTAGTTATATTATTTTTTAACAACGCAAAAGTATAAAACCTGTTTTTATTTTTGTGTTAAAAAAAGTTAAAGGATAAGTTAAGGAATGTTAAGGGGGTTATTTATTGATGATTGTTTCAAGTTTCAGGTTTCAGGTTTCAGGTTTCAGGTTTTTTTTTACATTTGACATTCGAAATCATTTCTTAACTCCTTTAAGAAATCTTTCTCCTTTTTGGTTCCACCAATCCTGATTAATCTGCTCAGCAATACTTAAAATATCAGAACGGAATCCAGATTTTTGTGCTAAATATTCAACTTGTAGCCGTTTCACTAAAGAAATCAAGTTTCAAAACAGCTCCTTAATATGTTGCACAACGGTCCGCGTGTATGTTTTCGGGCGGGAGTTTGAAATAGTATCATTGTCCACCCGTGATAAAGTTACAAAATTGCTACAACTTTCAAAATCGCATAACAACCCGCCTGAAATATACACGCTGTTATGCACTGGCGGTTCTTGTTTCTATCTGTTATTCTATCAATTATCTCGGCCATATTAAACTTGTCATTTCAGTTTCATTTTTCCTTTTTTGTTCTGTCTGTGTCGCCAGTGTGTTGGCGCGTTTTAATTTTTTCTTTTTAGTGTGGGTGCTGTCCTGTCCTGTCAGGTTGACTTAACAGAACAACGTCAACTACTTCATGAAGTGTAAGCATGTTTTTCATTCAGAGTTTGATTTTTAGTTCTTGAAAAAACTCCAACAAGTTCAAAGAATCAATTCCAAATTCCTTTGCTATTGGTGGAATTCTGTTTGCTTTTGTTTTGTGTTCTTGTGTAACGATAATTGCCTTCTCACACATAGCCATCGCAATCAGGTAAGGGTCTGCCCAAGGTGCAGGTCTGTTCATATTATTATTCCAATAGTCAAGATTGAATTTGCTTTTTATCTGTGGCATTTTGCTTATTTGGCAATCATCCATTCCTAAAAATATTTTTTTATTCTTGTTACTCCAAAGCAAAAGTTTGTCCTTACTGTAAATTGTATTTCTGATTTCTCTCAGCACTTCAATATGTGAAAAAAGTTGTTCTTCCTGAATTAAGGAAGTGATGTGTTGCAAAATGGTTGGGAAAAGATTTTTAGGATAGCGGTCATGAAGTTCTTTGATAGAACTCATGTCAATGATGTAAATGTCGTTTGTAAAAAGATTCCGCTT
>JAUWKH010000061.1 GCA_030614305.1 Bacteroidota bacterium | reverse complement strand
GACTCTCATACAAGAAAATTCGGAGGTACTGGTTTAGGCTTGGCAATTGTGAAACATCTGGTTGAAATATTAGGAGGGAAAATCTGGTTGAGTTCAGAAACAGATAAAGGTTCGGAATTTTATTTTACTTTACCTTGTTATATTTCAGATGATTCATTCAAAAAAACCTCAGAAACAGATATTACCAAAACCGGTATTGATTTAAGTGGAAAAGTAATTTTAGTGGTTGATGATGTGGAAAGTGTTTATCTATATATGAAAACGGTTTTTAGAAAAACAAAAGTCCGGTTAATTTGGGCTAAAGATGGTCAGGAAGCGATTGATATTTGCAAGGAAAACAAAAATATTAACCTGGTATTGATGGATATTCAAATGCCTGTATTGAACGGCCTGGAAGCTACACGCTTGATAAAACAATTCAGAAAAGACTTGCCGATAATAGCCCAAACCGCTTACGCACTAAAAGGCGACAGGGAAATGAGCCTTAATGCCGGATGTGATGATTATATTTCAAAACCAATTAACACTAAAGTTTTATTTACGACTATTGAGAAATATATATAATTTGTTTGCAGCTACGCTAAGCTATATTCAAAATATTCTCACCAAATAATAATTCTTTTTACCTCGCTGCACCAGAATATATTTATTATTCAGCAGGTCTTTTTCGGTGATGATAAAAGTATCTTTTACTTTTTCTTTATTAATTGAAACACCACCATCTTTCAACATTCTTCTTGCTTCACCTTTTGAATTAAAGATGTTTGTTTTATCAGTAAGAAAATCAACAATATTTATTCCTTCTGTAACTTCGGTTAGTGATAATTCGCATTGAGGAATACCTTCAAAAACCGAAAGCAATATATCTTCAGAAAGATTTTTTAATGTTTCTGTTGTTCCTTTTCCAAATAAAATTGCTGATGCTTCAAGATCAGTATTATAATCTTCTTCGGAATGAACCCTTATAGTAATATCTTTTGCCAATGCTTTTTGTAATATCCGCAGATGAGGAGCTTCGTTATGTTGTTTTTCCAATTCAGTAATTTCATTTTTTGTAAGCAGGGTAAATAGTTTAACATATTTTACAGCATCTTCATCAGAGCAATTTAGCCAGAACTGATAAAATTTATAAGGCGATGTCTTTTTGGAGTCTATCCATACATTACCTGCTTCTGTTTTCCCAAATTTTCCGCCATCGGCTTTAGTGACTAATGGACATGTCAGGGCATAAACTTCTTTGCCGGTTTTTCTTCTAATGAGTTCGGTGCCGGTAATAATATTTCCCCATTGGTCGGAACCGCCCATTTGGAGCTTGCAATTGTAATTTTGGTTTAAAAACAAAAAATCATATCCCTGAACCAATTGGTATGAAAATTCCGTAAATGAAATTCCTGTTTCCATCCGGCTTTTTACTGAGTCTTTTGCCATCATATAGTTTACAGTGAGGTGTTTGCCAACATCGCGTAAAAATCCGAGAAAGCTGAATTCTTTCATCCAGTCGTAATTATTTACAAGTTCGGCTGAGTTTTCACCGCAATCAAAATCAAGGAATTTTAAAAGCTGTTTTTTTTGACATTCCTGATTGTGACGCAAAACTTTTTCATCCAACAAGTTTCTTTCTTCCGACTTCCCGGAAGGGTCACCTATCATTCCGGTTGCACCTCCGATTAAAACTATTGGTTTGTTCCCTGCCAGTTGAAAATGTTTCAACATCATAATTGAAACAAGATTACCTATATGTAACGAATCGGAAGAAGGGTCAAAACCAACATAAGCCACTGACATTTCTTTTTCAAGTTGCTCCTTGGTTCCGGGTGTTATATCATGTATCATACCCCTCCACCTTAGCTCTTCAATAAAATTCATAATAAATATTTTTTTGCAAAGATATGTATTTACTGTAAAAATGTAATATATTTTCTGACTCAATTATCTACCCGGAGTTATAATAATAATATTGTATTTTTGCAAAAATTTTGATGATAATAAACTATTATCAATTAAAACTATAAATTAAGCAACTATTTCTTATATATTATTGTCATATCTTAACAGATAAAAAATTTAACACCGATAATCAAGATCATTATTAATTAAATTAGCAGAAGATGAAAAAAGCAATAGTAATATTTATTTTAATTTTAGCTGTTTTAGCCGGTAAATCCGAAACTATTGAAAAAACATATTATTTTTCAGATTTCAAAATTGTTAAAACAGGAGATTATTTTTTATTTGAATTTCAAAACACTTTGATTACCGGAAAAACAGGCGAGCCTGTACTTCCCTATCATTCGGTTTCGCTTTTATTACCACCCGGTCAGGTTGCCGAAAATATTGAATTTATCGGTGAAGACGAAACTATAATTCCGGGAAACTATATGCTATATCCAAGGCAGCCTTCACGTCCGCTTTCTAAAGGAAAATCAGGAGAATTTATTAAAAATAATAAAGTTTATGAATCTGATAATATATATCCCGAATCTCAATTGGGTGAAATATCATCAGAATTTATGAATGGCTACTCTTTCGGAATATCAACTTTTACACCCCTATTGTATAATCCTGCCAAAGGAGAAGTTTTTTATTATAAGAAAGTTACTATACGGATAACAACCAGGAATGCGACTGAAGCTGTTGAATCATTAAAAAACCTTAAATCATCAGAATCTGTTCTGAAAAGAATAAAAAAGTTTGCACAAAACAAAGGTATAATATCTTCTTATCAAATCAAAAATTCCAGAACAGATGATTACCAGATGATGATAATTACTCCTGCACAATTTGAAAATGATTATCAGGATTTAATTGATTTATACATAAGAAGAGGGATAAAAACCGAAATAATAACTACAGAATTTATTGATGAAAATATCACCGGACAGGACCTGCCTGAAAAGATCAGAAATTATATTATTCAGGAATATCAAAACTATAATGTAGAATATATTCTTCTTGGTGGAGATGTTGAACATGTTCCTTATCGCGGATTTTATTGTTATGTTCAATCCGGCTCAGGATATGAGGATGACAATATTCCTGCCGATTTATATTATTCGGCTTTGGACGGGACATGGAATGATGATGGCGATAACAGATGGGGTGAAATCGGCGAGGATGACCTGCTGCCCGAAATTGCAGTTGCCAGATTCTCTTTCAGTAATATTTCCGAGCTGAATAATATGATACATAAATCCGATTCATATCAAAATAGTCCGGTTCTTGGCGAACTCAGAGATCCGTTACTGGCAGGAGAGCATCTCTGGTCAAGCCCGGAAACATGGGGCGCTGATTACCTGGAACTTCTCGTTGGTTTTCATGATGACAACGGATACACAACTATCGGTATTCCTGATGACCATAATATTGATACACTTTATGAGCGTCATCAGTCATGGAACGGAAGTGATTTGATTGCAAAGATCAACCAGGGAAAACAATTTGTTCACCACTGCGGTCACGCTAACACAACTTATGTAGCTCATTTAAATAATTCCGATATTACAAACTCCAACTTTAGTCAGGCAAATGGCATTGACCATAATTATACCTTGTTTCAGACACATGGCTGCATCTGCGGTTCATTTGAATATAGCGATTGTATCCTTGAAAAAATGGTTAGCATTCAAAACTTTGCAGTAGCTGTTATCGGAAACTCAAGATACGGTTGGTTCAACGAAGGACAGACAGAAGGTCCTGCAGCACACCTGCATCGCGAAATGGTAGATGCCCTTTACAATGAAAAGATGAATCATATAGGCATTGCATTTGTTGAAAGTAAAATACAAACTGCTCCATGGGTCACAGCTCCGGGTCAACACGAAGAAGGTGCCTTACGCTGGAATTTTTATGATATAAATATACTTGGAGGCCCGGCTTTGAGCGTTTGGACAGACGAACCAATTGATATTAATGTAATTTATCAAAATTCAATTATGATAGGACAGGGTTCTACTACAGTAAATGTTACAAGTAACGGAGAACCTGCTGTAGGTTTTAGCTGTGTTTTATTAAGCGGCTCTGATATTTATGGTGTAGGTATAACAGATGAAAATGGTGATGCAATTATAGTTTTTGATCCGGCAACAATAAGTTTAGGTCCCGCTGAAATTGTAGTTTCAGGGTATAACTGCCTGCCCGAATCTTTTGAAGTAACAATTATTCCCAATAACGGTCCTTATGTGCTATATTCTGATTATGAAATTGATGACTCATTATTTAATAATAATGGTTTGGCTGATTATGGCGAAACAATCTTGCTTACTATTGATATGGAAAATGTGGGTATGGAAGATGCTACAAATGTTGAGGTAACAATATTAACTGATGATGAATTTATTACAATTTCAGATGATTTTGAAAATTATGGAAGCATTCCGGCAGGTGCAATAGTTTCTGTAGAAGATGGTTTTGAAATTATTGTTGCAAACAATATACCTGACAATTATAATGTTGAATTTGTAGTTGAAGCAGTTGGTCAGGATACATGGATTTCGTATTTTAACATTAGAGTTTATGCTCCTGTGCTTTCAATCGGAAATTTATTTATCGATGATGAAGCAGGCGGTAATGGAAATAATATTTTGGATCCTGGCGAAACTGCCGATATAATTATTGAATCATCAAATTTCGGAAATAGCGACTGCTTTGACGCTTCAGGAATATTAACATCAACCAGTGGATATATTAATATTTCAGATACAAATTTTTTTATTGGTGATTTACCTCATGATACAACAGTAAATGCAGTTTTTACTGTAACTGTTGATGAATTGACGCCTGTTGGAACCAGTATTGATTTCAATTATAAACTAAGCGCTGGTGAATATTTAACCGAAAACACTTTTTATTTATCTGTAGGAATTGTTAAGGAAGATTTTGAAACCGGTGATTTTTCAGCATTTAACTGGCAATTTTCAGGAGACACTCCATGGATAATCAGTAATACCGGTCAATACGAAGGTGAATATTGTTCAAAATCGGGACAGATTGGTAATAACGCATCATCAGAATTGTATATTGTTTTTGATGTTATCGCCGATGGAGATATTTCTTTTTACAGAAAAGTTTCTTCAGAAGCAGATTATGATTATCTGAAATTTTATGTTGATAATACTATGATGGGTGAATGGTCGGGTGAGGAAAGCTGGTCAGAGGTAAGTTATCCTGTTACAGCAGGCACTCATACTTTTAAATGGGTTTATGAAAAAGATATTTTTGTAACAGGAGGAAACGACTGTGCATGGGTTGATTATATTGTGTTCCCGCCGATTTCACCAACTACTTCAGTAGAAAATATCTGTAATTATGAACCAACTGAATTGATAACTTATCCAAACCCATTTAAAGAAAACATAACGATTGAATATTTTATTAACTCTGTTTCCGACGTTAAATTGTCGGTTTATAATTCAATAGGACAGCAAGTAAATATTTTGGATGAATCGGCAAATAAACCAGCCGGTACATACAAAATCAATTTTAATGCGTCAAATCTTCAAAACGGGATTTACTATTGTACTCTTAAAATCAATAATAGTATAATTTTTAAGAAACTGATACTTTCAAAGTAAAACGAGGGTTTTTTTAGACAAAAGTCCTTTTTTTGAAATATTTAATGTATCTTTGCAAAAAATTTTAAAAATAATATTTATATATAATATTCTAAATTCTAACTAATTAAAAAACAAAAAGTCATGAAAACAAAAAATTACAAACTGTTTTTTCTCTTTGTCGGTGCAATGTTGTTTATTGTTAACAGCACTATTGCACAAAAAACAACTTATGATGATAGCTGGGCAAAAGCCAGCTTTAATCTTACTAAAGAAAACTCAACAGGGGTAAAGATAAATTACTCAATCAATGAGTTCACTTTAGGAGATATTGAAATTAAAGGCGAAGCCATGCAAAAGCTTATGCTTCCGGGTCATTTTCTTCCAAATAATGAAGGTGCACCTGATTTACCCGGTAATGGCCGTTATATTGCCATTCCACAAGGTGCAAATGCCAAACTTATTATTAATGCATCACGTGTTGAAACTTTATCAAATATAAACATCTCACCGGCACCACGCATTCCTCTGGATACTGAAACCGGACCATTGGTTTACAACAAAAATGAAAAAATTTACTCTACGAATGCATTTTATCCTGAAAAACCTGTAATTATTTCAGCTCCTTCAAAAATCAGAGGTGTTGATGTTGTGATGCTTGGTATCACTCCTTTTCAATATAATCCGGTTACAAAAGAATTGCTGGTTTACAGGGATATGGAAATAGAAATTGTATTTGAAGGCGGGAATAATCACTTTGGCGAAGACGTTTTGAGAAGCCGTTGGTTTGACCCGATTTTAGAAGATGCAATTTTAAATAATGCTTCCCTCCCTGAGATTGATTACAACAAAAGAACATTAAATTACAATAGTTCCAGAGATGTCGGTTGTGAATATCTTATTGTATCTCCTGACGGAGCAGTATATCAACAATGGGCTGACTCAATAAAATCGTTCAGGTTAAAACAAGGTATAATTGCTGATGTTGTTACATTGACCGATATCGGTGGAAACACCGCTTCCATTTTAGAAAATTATTTTAACGACGCTTATAATAATTGGGATATCCGGCCTGTTGCAGTTTTGTTATTGGGAGATTTCGGTTCAAACATGGATAATAATATTATTTCTCCGATATACAACAATTATTGTGCTTCTGATAATATTTATGCCGATGTTGACGGTGACCATATGCCCGAAATGACTTTTGCCAGGATTACATCAAATAATGCTGACCAGGTGGAAACAATGGTTTCAAAATTTATTAATCATGAAAGAAACCCTCCGACAAATCCTGATTTTTATGATAACCCGATTACTGCTTTAGGCTGGCAAACCTCACGCTGGTTCCAGATTTGTTCGGAATCAATCGGTGGATTTTTCAAAAATGAACATGGTAAAGACCCTGTTAGAATCAATGCTATATATTCAGGAAATCCTTCATCTGATCCTTGGTCAACAGCATCAAATACAAGCACTGTAGTAAACTATTTCGGTCCAAACGGACTTGGCTATATTCCTGCTTCTCCGTCAACTCTCGGTGGCTGGTCAGGCGGAAATGCTACCATGATTAACAATGCTATTAACAGTGGTTCGTTCCTGATTCAGCACAGAGACCATGGAAATGTAACCTTATGGGGTGAACCAAGTTATAATAATGGCAATATCAATAGTTTATATAATGCAGACTTGATCTTTGTTATGTCAATTAATTGCCTCACAGGAAAATATAATGCTTCACAGGAATGTTTTGCTGAAAAATTCCACAGGCACACATCAAGCGGACAAAATGCCGGTGCTTTAGGAGTTATCGCCGCATCTGAAACTTCATATTCATTTGTAAACGATACTTATGTTTGGGGTGTATATGACAACATGTGGACTGATTTTATGCCGGATTACGGAACCACACCCGATTCAAGAGGTTTGCTTCCTGCTTTTGGAAATTCTGCCGGAAAATACTTCCTGCAACAATCCGGTTGGCCATCAAATCCAAATAACAAAGTAGTAACTTATAATTTATTCCATCATCATGGCGGTGCATTCCTTACTCTTTATTCAGAGGTACCACAGGATTTATCCATCTTGCATGATGGTGTTATTCTGGGAGGCCTTGATTTCTTTACTGTTCAGGCAACTGACGGCGCTTTTATTGCTTTAACAGTAAATGATGTAATAATCGGTACAGGTACAGGAGCAGGTATTGGGACTCCGGTTGATATTTCAATTATACCCCAACAAGCCGGAACAGTGGTTTTAATGACAGCTACTTTAACAAATTATTATCGTTATACGGAACTGATTGATGTAATTCCTCCTGACGGACCATTTTGTATTCAGGATTCATATACAATTAATGATGATAATGGTAATGGAATACCTGAATATGGCGAAACAATTTTAATATCATTAGCTATCAAAAATTTAGGAAATTCTGATGCAATCGGAGCTAATGTTAAGATTTCTGCTAACGATCCTTATATAATTATTTCCGATTCTACTGAATATTATGATACTATTCATTCACTACAAATAATAACTGTAACTGACGGCTTTGAAATACAAGTTGCTGATAATATCCTGGATCAACACATGACCATGTTCAATGTTTCTGTTACTGACGTCCTTGATTCTACATGGAATAGTGTAATCTTTATGACATATAATGCCCCATTAATTGAAATCGGAGATATGATTATTAATGATATGTTATCAGGAAATGGAAATGGGCGTCTGGATCCGGGCGAAACCGCAGAAATCATAGTTAAAAATTACAACAACGGACATTGTTTTGCAGTAAATACTATAGGTTATTTAACAACAGATTGTCATTATATAGAATTACTTAATGAAGTAGACACTATTGGAACAATTGGTTATTTCGGGCCCGGTGTGGCAAGATTTGATGTTATAGTTGACCCTGAAACACCAAACGGTGTGATTGTTGCCATCTTTGACTATGAAGTTGTTTCAGGAGCATATCAGGAAACTGAGACCTTTAATCAAAAGATAGGTCTTCTTTGTGAAGATTTCGAAACAGGAGATTTCAGTAAATTCAACTGGCAACATGAAGGTGACTTACCATGGTTTGTATCCAATTTATACCCGTATGAAGGATATTACAGTGCTAAGTCAGGTGCAATAGCTGATAATCAATCTTCTGAGCTTTTAT
>JAUWKH010000191.1 GCA_030614305.1 Bacteroidota bacterium | reverse complement strand
AGTAGAATATAAAGCCATAAAAATAGCCCATTTCCATCCGCCCGCTTCTTTTTTTATAGCGGCTATTACAGCTATACAGGGAAAGTATATCAATATAAATAATAAAAAGCCAAAAGCTACGATGGGAGTATAAACTTTTTCACCTTTTCTTTTTCCGTATTCATAAGTTTGTAATTTGAGTTTTTCAGATAATTTTTTTGTATTATATTCGGTTTCATTTGTCTGATAAAGCACTCCTAATGTGCTCACTACAATTTCTTTTGCTACAACACCTGCTACTAAACTTACTCCTATCTTCCAGTCAAATCCCAAAGGTCTGATAGCAGGTTCAATAAAATGACCGATTTTGCCAATCATTGAATTTTCCAACAGCTTACTATCTTTTTCATTTTTCAGATCATTAATAATATTTTCTTTATCAGTAATAATATTTTTATAAGCTATTGAATCGGTTTTATCTATTGCAATTATTTTTTTCTCAAATTCAGATTTTTTTTGAACTATCATCTTTTCATAATGTGAGTTTATTTCGTGACTTCTGGGAAAATATCCTAAAACCCAGACAACAATTGAAGCTATAAGAATAATTCCACCCATTTTCTTAAGATATATTGAACCGTTAAACCATGTATGTCGCAATATGGATCTAACAGTTGGCATTCTGTATGGCGGAAGCTCCATTACAAAAGGAATATCTTTTGACTTGAATAATGTTTTTTTAAATATTATCGCAACAATTACTGAAAGGAAAATTCCAATACCATAGATAAGGAACAACATTAATCCGGGATTATCAGGAAAAAAAGTGCCGATAATCAATATATAAACTGTAAGTCTTGCGCTACACGACATAAAAGGATTAATAAGCATTGTTACAAGACGATTATTTTTCCCGCCGATTGTTCTGGTTGCCAATATTGCCGGAACATTACAACCAAAACCCATAAGCATTGGAATAAATGATCTCCCATGCAAGCCGATTTTGTGCATAATCTTATCAACAATAAAAGCCACCCTTGCCATATAACCTGTGTCTTCCATAATTGAAATAAAGAAAAATAAAATCAGGATATTCGGTAAAAATACAATAACACCTCCTACCCCACCTATTATACCATCAACCAACAAATCCCTGAATAAACAATCAGGTAATATATTGTAAAATAAATTACCCAAAAAAGTCATGAGATTTTCAATCCATGCCTTTGGATAAGCTCCCAGCGAAAAGGTTGTCTGAAACATCAACATCATAAACAAAATAAAAATCGGGTAACTGAATATTTTGTGTGTAAGTATTCTGTCAATCCTGCTGCTGCTTGTTTTTTTGCTTAGATTGCTAACTTTATATGTTTCTTTTAAAGCGCCTTCAATAAATCCGTATTTATGATCCGTAATAATTGTTTCAGTTGTGTCATTATATTGAGATTCTATTCTTTTTATTTCATCATTTACTGTTTCTGAAATTTCTTCATAATTAATACAAGAACAAATTCGTTTTTCTTCCTCACGGTCTTTTTCTAATAATTTAAGAGCAAGAAAGCGCGGGGCAACAATTATGGTAAGTTTTTTATTCTCTTCAATCCTGATTTTATCTTGTATTTTTCTTATTGAATTTTCAATATCACGACCATAGTTAATATGAATATGTCTGACGGTTGGATCACGGTCTTCAAACACGTCAATGATTTTATCAAATAGCTCCTTGATCCCTTTTCCTTTTGAACTGACAGTAGGAACCATAGGAATACCAATCATTTTACCAAGCGATTCATAGTCAAATTCATCACCTTTAGCCTGTAATTCATCAAACATATTTAAAGCTATAACCAATTTTATATCAAGATCAATCAATTGAGTTGTCAGGTATAGATTTCTTTCAAGATTTGATGAATCAATGACATTTACAACTACATCGGGGATTTCTTTAAAAAGATAATCTCTGACAAATAATTCTTCGGGAGTATAACTTGTAATGGAATATGTTCCGGGTAAATCAATAATATTAAAAGTATATCCTTTATGCTTGAATTTAGCTTGCTTTGCATCAACAGTCACTCCGCCGTAATTACCTACTCTTTCTCTGGAATGTGAAGCATAATTAAATAAAGTTGTTTTTCCTGAGTTAGGATTTCCAACCAATGCAATATTAATTACTTTACTTTTAATGCCGGTTTTTTTCTTTATAGTATCGTCAATAATAACACCATTGTAAGCATTTTCTTTTTCAATAAAAACACCTTCTTCCGGTTTAACTACTTCAATCAGCTTTGCTTCGCTATTTCTAAGCGAAACATTATAACCCATAACAGTATATTCAATCGGGTTTTTAAGCGGGGCTTTTTTTCCAACTATAATTTCTTTGCCCACAACAAAGCCCATCTCCATAATTCTATTACGGAAGGCACCACGTCCTCTCACTTTTGTGATTATTCCTTTTTCTCCTTGTTGCAGATCAAATAATGTCATTAATAAATATCATTTATTTAGTCTGTCTATAAAGTCACGTTCTAACAATTTAAGATTTTAGAATTCAGATTTAAAATTTTATATTATGATGATTATCAGTGGATTTTAAAATTAAATATCTAAAATCACAAATCTAAAATCTAAAATTTTATCAACATAATTGACTTTATGGACAGGCACTATTTTGTGTTTATGTTTATTTAGATTAAATAAAGTTTACAAATTTAATAAAGTTATTTGAAAAACACTTTAAAAGGTAATTTAAATTCAGAACTATCAATTAGAATTGAACAGACTCGGTATAATTGTATGTGGAATTGTTTTTATATAAAAGATGATGGATGGCTTTTTGAGCATTTGTAATACAGTATCCCCAATGAGTCTTAAAAAGTAATTTACATTCATAAACTGCATTTTGTTTTGCTGCACGAGTATTTTTTTGGTAAAGCATAACAAAGTCTTTTAAATCCTGATAAATGTCAGCAAAATTTTCAGCAAGACTTGCTTTAACAGGGTCATTTTCGTCGGGGCTGTTAAAATCAATGAACCAATAATTATCATCTTTATTGAATTTCTTTCTTAGTTCATTAAAGATTGTTTCCCATTGTTCTTCGGTAACAAAACGTTCATTTGTTTCTTTGTTTTCCACATTAATACCGGGAAGTAATGAAGCTTTAAGATAAAGCAAAGGTGATATTTTCTGCAAGAACTGCAATATATCAATCTTTGAGTAATTTTCCGATTTTTCAATAAACAAACAGTATTCGTTTGCTACTGTTAGAAATTCAATTACATTTTTTGAATAAGCAGGTTCATTATTAATTTCGTTCATTATTTTATTCAATTCCTAATGATTTTATTATGCTTTCAATTTTTTTATCTAATTGATCATTTTGTTCATCAAATTTATTTTTATCATCAAGTCTTTCTTTAACACTAAAATAAAACTTAATTTTAGGTTCGGTTCCTGACGGACGCACGCTTATTTTACTTCCATCTTTAAGGAAAAACTGCAACACATTGGATTTAGGTAAAAAGATTTGCTTTTCTTCACCGGTAATAAAATTTTTTTCTTTCTGAATAAGATAATCTTTAATAGTAACAACTTCAGAACCATTAATTGATACCGGAGGGTTATTGCGAAATTTATCCATAATTTTCTGAATTTCTTCAGCCCCTGATTTTCCTTTTCTTACAACAGAAATTAATTTTTCTTTATAAAGATCATATTCCAGATAAATATCAATAAGCAGGTCAAATAATGTTTTACCATTATCGGCAGCCCAGGCAGCAGTCTCGGCGATTAATGCACAAGCACTAACAGCATCCTTATCTCTAACAAAATCGCCAATCAGATAGCCATAACTTTCTTCACCACCGCCGATAAATATTTTTTCACCCTCATTTTGTTTAATAATATCTGCTATCCATTTAAATCCGGTGAGAACATCAAAAGATTCAACTCCATTTTTATTTGCAATATCTTTTAACAATTCTGAGGTAACAATTGTTTTAACGATATATTCATTACCATTAATTTTTCCGTTTTCTTTCCATTTTGTAATCAGGTAATAAATAAGCAAGGATGCTGCCTGATTACCATTTAGTAAGATAATTTCGTTTTTGTTGTCTTTTACTGCAATTCCTACCCTGTCAGCATCCGGGTCCGTTGCCATAACAAGGGTTGCATCAACTTCTTTAGCTTTTTTTATTGCCATTTCCAATGCAGCAGGT
>JAUWKH010000404.1 GCA_030614305.1 Bacteroidota bacterium | reverse complement strand
TGCTTCTGATTTTTTCCCTGATACTATTCGGAATTGCATAAATATTATATGCTTCAAGGTTTTTCAGTTCGTCAAAAAATATTTCTTCGTCGGGCTGGATTTTATGATTGAATTTCAGGTATGAATCTATTTCCGATTTATCAAAAAGCGGCGAAGGGACAAGGGTTGATTTCTGACTTTCAAAGTTTATATTAATGGTATGAAAAGCCCTTTTTAAAAGTTCATTTTCCGAAATAATGTTTTCAATTTCATTGCACAGAGTTTCGTAATCTTCAATTTCCTGAAAGAAATAAGATTTGATAGCAAGGTGTTTATTCCGCTCAATGTCAAGAACGCAAAAAGAAAATCCATCCAGCGAGAACTGAATGGATAATAAATAATCTTTATAATAATCTGAATAAGACCTTGAACTGTCTTTTGTCAGAACTTTATCAATATAATTTGCATTAGCAATAGTATGTGATGACATCTAACATATAGTTGTTAAAATTCCCAGTTTCCGTCGGTAGAAGCTTCGGTCATTGAACCTAATTTTAAGCCGGGGAACCTTTCAATTTCTTTTTTTGATTTTATCAGATTTATAATCAACTGCTTATCTAATCCCTTTAAAAAATATTCATAAAGAGCAGAAATTTCAAAAACATTAACTTTTACTCTTCCTTGTTCAATTTCTCCTGCATTCATTTCAAATTCTATAGTATCGGTAAAAGGAATAAACCGGATGTCTTCAATAACAAAGTTTGGGCGTTTACCGAAAAGTGAATCCCCAACATTAATATAGCCAATAGTGTCATTGATTGTTTTTGTAAAAGTAGTGTCTTCAGGGTCAGGGATAATATTTACCACAGGAATTTCGCCGTTATGCAAAAATTCAATCAAGGTGTCAAATGAAGGAGTGTATTTGTTGTTAATTGACCGGTAAATCATCTGGCTTGTTCTAATGTCTTTAAGCTGTTGAATGACTTCCAGTTCGCGGATATTTTTATCTTTTTTAAATCTAACGGGTTCTAAAATACTCTCATATACAAAGTATGCCAGTACAATTATTACAATTGCTAAAACGATTTTGATGATATTATTTTTCATAACGAATTATTTTTTATGTAAATGCAAATTTATAAAAAATTTTAAATAACAAGATTTTTTTGTAAAGAAATAAAATATATTGACAATATAATATTTTTTTGTATCTTGCAATTTAATTTTTAATAAATTTTTTAATAACAGGAGGTGATAATGCAAACATACATTTTAATGACCAAGTTATCGCCCGATCTTTCAAGACAAATGAAAGACAGGGCAAAAATAGGAAGAAACTGGCTGGAACAAGTTAAGGAAAAATGCCCGGAAGTTAAATTTATTGCTCATTATGCAATATTAGGACAATATGATTTTTTTGACATTTATGAAGCACCCAACGAAGAAGTAGCTGCTAAAGTATCTATGATCAGTCAGGCAAACGGAGCATTTCATGCTGAAAGCTTGCCTGCAATTCCTTACAAGCGGTTTCTTGAACTTGCTGATGAAATATAAAGGGAATTAAGATCTTAAAAGTAAAGTATTTATCCTGAAAG
>JAUWKH010000339.1 GCA_030614305.1 Bacteroidota bacterium | reverse complement strand
CCGCGAATATAATTCCCGTTTTCATCTTTTTCTGTTTGCCAATAATTTTTATAATCAAAATATGCAGGAATTAATATAGTAAGCATTCCTTTTCCTTCCGGGGTAAGCGATTTATCTCTTGCCGATGGTGATAAAATATTAATATCACTTATTAAAGGATCACCACAGTCGTGATCATTTCTTTTGATTCCCTCTTTGGTTATAATTATTAATTCCTGATTAATTCCTAAATCTTCGGTAGGGCAATCTAAAGCAATAGAAACGGTAAATGCGGAACTGTATAAAACAGCATTGTTTAGTTTGGTTTTAAATTTTTGTGATACAGTATTTTCAGGGAGTATTTTAGTATATAAGGTTTCAACATCATTTGTTGAAATCACATGCTTACTTTTTATTTTATATTCTTTTCCTTTTTGTTGAAAAACTACACTTTCACACGATCCATTAATAATTTCAAGTTTTTTTACTTCGGCATTAAAAATCAAATCATTTTCAAAATACTTATTTACGTATGTCAGCCATTGTATAAAAGCTTTTGCTCCGCCTTTTTCCGGAATTTGATAACCATCATTATATGCCCATGCAATTGGGAATAAGCAGGATAGCAAATCTTTTTCTGAACTGTATAATTTATGTAGATTTTTATCTTTAAAAAATTTATTAAGCCCTTTAGGAACACCAATTTCACCGCTATAAAAAACATACTTAATAAGAGGAAGAACAAATTTTAATAGTTTCAGCTTGAAAAAAACTTTTTCAAAGACTGACATGCTTTCATCTGTTCTAAAAAGATTAGCATATTTTAATGATCCTGCACCAATTTTTTTAGCGGCATTAAAAAATCTTTTAATTCCTTTTTCTTCGTGAGGAAAATCGGCTATTAATTTCTCTTTAAGTTTATTGGGATTGTTGGTAAGTAAATAATCGTAAGTATCACCTTTAAACCGGTAAATCTCTTGCATTATTTTTACTTTAGGACTATCAGAACCGATAAGATTAAAAATTCTACCGGCCATTTCATTTTTATTACATTGATTCAACCAATGTATTGCTGTATCGAAATGAAAACCTTCTTTGCTGAAACCTGCTAAATAACCGCCGGCCTTTGGTTCCTTTTCAAGAATACAACATTTCAGGCCAAATTTACCTGCTATGGCAGCTGCTGTTAAACCGCTAATTCCGGCACCGATAATTGCCAGATCGTATTGTTTATTTAGTTTTTGTTCATGCATATTTTTTTAAACTTTTGTACGCATTAAGTTTCAAGTTCCATCCCGAAAGCTTTCGGGACAAGTTCCAAGTTTTTTATTTACTATCTGATACTTGTATATAAATTTTATTCAAATTATCCTGTATCCTGTATCCTGCCACTTGTTAACTACATCATTTATTATTCCTAATTCGTAATTAATTTCTATTTCCCGGATGAATCTCCTGTCTTTTTAAGTTTATCCATTATGTTTTCTCTTTGATAAATATTTGGAATTTCTTTTTTTAATGCCATTTTGTAGGCTAATTCTGCCTTATCTAATATATTAAAATGATTAAAATAATTACCAAGATATACGAATGTTTCAAAGAATTGCGGGTTTAGTTCAATAATTTCATTAAAAAGATAATCTTCGTCCGGAATTCTTGTTTCAGTTTTTATGGCAGCTTGTATCTGAGTTCTTATGTCTTTAAATTGATTAAAGTTTTTAAAATTATTTGAGTACAAAAATGAATCGGCAGGAATGATTAAATTATTTTCATAAATTATTTTAGATTCCTTAATGTTACCGGCTTCGGTAAAGACTTTATTTAAATCATAACAAATAAATTCACCCAACTGAAAAGGTGATGTGGAAATCCAAACCTTCAATTCTTCGGGTTTAAAAATAATTGAATGGTGTGCTATTAGTTGGTTTATAGCTTTCTCATTACCCATGCCAATATCTTCATTTTTAATTCCTTTTTGGTCGCGTAATATTTTAGCCACTGAATTTACATTCAACTTATGGTTTTGATTTAAAAGTTCTTCAACTCTTTTAAAACGGTATGTTGTTGCATATTCACAAATTTTCGCATTTATTATTTCAGGTTTTTTCATTTCTTCGCTCTGGAAATGATTGCTGCAAATAATATAATTATTACGGGTTTCAAATAGTGCCTGATTATCGGGTGATTTTTCTATGATAGCTGTTTTTCCATCTTTTGCCGATCCAATAAAAAGTGATTCTGAAACAAAAGTTTTTCGTTTTGCAGCAATTTCAAATGCTTCGTCAATAGTTGAT